>CADBUT010000440.1 GCA_902797925.1 uncultured Spirochaetaceae bacterium | reverse complement strand
TCGACTAACAGCGCGCAGATTCTTTCGCTTATGAAAGACCTGAACAATGACAAAGACTTGCAGACTACGTTCATTTTCTCAACGCACGATTCAAGAATCGTTGAGATGTGCGACCACGTCGTTCACATTTTTGACGGCAAGGTCAGCAACGATGAATTCAAGAGCGGTTCAAGCGTTTATAAGACGGAGAGCCTCTGATGAAACAGATTTTTAGACTTGCAATCCGCAACCTTAAGGAGCATAAGACAAAGACTGTCATTATTTCGTGCTTCTTCATTTTCGGTGTTGCAATAGTTATTCTTGGAAATTCTTTCCTTGAATCGATAAACCGCGGGCTTGAAAAAGATTTCCGCGCAAATTATACAGGCGATGTCGTTATCGGAACTGTCTCAAGAAAGGGCGAAATAAACGACATTTTCAGCGTGAACACAACGAATTTTACCGGCGAGCTTCCGCAGCTGCCCGCAATTGCAGAGCTTGAAAAAGTTGAGGAAATCGTAAACGGCTTTGACGCCTTTGAACAAAAGACAAAGCTCATCTCTGCGCAGGTTATGCTTGCAAAAAGCGGCGATGAAGTTGATTTGTCTGCTTGGACTGAAAAAGACGACATCGGCTTTGACGATATGCCGATTTCAATGCTTTTTGCAGGCGAAGACAAAACTTATAACGAAACTTTTTCTGGGCTTCATTTTGTTGAAGGCGGTTTTCCTGAACCGAATTCAAATGAAATTCTTGTAGACACGCGCATAAAAAAAGCGTTTGAATCGCTTTATGATTTGCCGCTCAATTTGGGCGACAAAGTGCTGGTTCTTGGCGCAAACACAAACGGCGTAATACGCGAAGCTGTGGTCTGCGGCTTTTATAAGCCGTCAAACGAAAATTCGGCAATGTTCCAGACAATTTATTGCAATCCTTCTTTTGCAAGAACTTTTGCAGACCTTACTTACGGCTCATCATTCAGCCAGGAACTGCCTGAAAACGTTGACCTTTCGCTTTCGGGTTTGAGCGAAGACGAACTTTTCGGCGACTCTGATGAAAGCTTCTTCTTTGATGATGAAGACGATGCTTTTCTTGCAGATACTGAACTTGACTACAACTCAATTTTGGGCGACACTTCGCTTCGCGACGAGCTTAACAAGACTGACGACGGTGCATGGCATTTTATTCTGACAAAGCTCAAGCACCCGTCGCAGGCTGATAAAATTGTTGAAGAGCTTAACGCGCGTTTCAAAGAAGAAGGGCTTGCTGTTGAGGCGATGAACTGGAAGAGGGCCGCGTACTCTTATTCTCAGTCTGTCGAAGGAATCGGCATTATCTTCAACATATTGATTATCATTCTTGCGGTTGTTGTATTCATAATTGTTATGAACACTATGACAGTGAGCATCATCGAGCGCACAAGCGAAATCGGCACAATGCGCGCAATCGGCGCAAAAAAGAGCTTCGTGCGGATGCTTTTCTTTACGGAAAGCGGCTTTCTCACGCTTGTTTCTTCGGTTATCGGAATTATTCTTGCGTTCATCGTTATGCGTATCTTCAATTCTTGCAACATTACGATTACGAACAGCATTGCTAAGATGATTCTTGGCGGCGGGCTTCTGCATTTCAGCCCGACTGTAAAAATTGTTGTGCTTACCTTTGTCATTGCTTTTGCAGGAAGCATTTTGAGCAATCTTTATCCGGTAAGTTCGGCTTTGAGGATTACGCCTCTGAAAGCTTTAAGCAAGGAATAGGAACTTTATGAAGACAAAACATATTTCAGACAGCAGTTTCAGGCTTACAACCGGCCTTGCGCTGAAAAACCTTACAAGGCAGAAAAGACGCAACGCGGTTCTGGCAATTGCAATCGCATTCGGCTTCTTTGTAGTTACCACGGTTGACGGGCTTGTTACCGGTATGGTGAAGAACCTTGAAAACCAGATTACGCAGATGATGGGCGGAACTGTTCTCATTCAGGGCATTGAAATTGTGCGTTACGATGATGAAAGCAAGAAGCCTTCTATAGCTGCTGTTGTCCGCGATTCAGATTATATAAGAAACCTCGTGGAAAAGAATGTAAAAGACTATGATTCTTTTTCATGTTATTCGATTATACCTGGCCAGATGATTTTTGAAGGCAAGAAATCGCTTTCAACGATGTACGGCAGAAATTTAACGGAAAAAACTTTCGTCGAATCGCTGCAGTTTGCTTCAGGCGGCCCGGAAAATTTCGGCATGTACAATCCGCTTATTATAAGCGACAAAACAGCAGAGGCTATGAACATTGCAGTTGGCGATTTAGTCACATTCTCTTGCGAGACAATTTACGGCCAGAACAACGTAGATGACTTTACCGTAGCCGGAATAATCAAATCTAACAGCTTTTTGAGTTCAATGCAGACTTACACAGATATTGCCGTGCTGAACAAGCTGATTGAAATCCCGGAAGCGAGCTACTCAACGTTTACGGTCAATCTGAAAAATAAGAACAGGCAGACAAAAGTTGCCAACATGATTGAAGAGCTTATCCGCAAAGACGGCGTGAACGTAACAAGCCGCCTTGAAGCGATGAAGACAAACCCTGCAAACGTGGGCAAGGGCATTGAAAAGCAGATTGACCCGAAAAACTTTGACTGGGAAGGCACAAAATATGCTGTTGAAACTTTGTATGATGAAGTTCCGGCAATTAAGACTGTGCTTTCAATAGTGCATACAGTTACGACCGTTATTCTGCTCGTTATTTTGTTTATCGTAATGGTTGGTGTTTCAAATACTTACAGGATGGTGCTTTACGAGCGCATCAGGGAAATCGGCACGATGCGTTCTTTGGGCATGGACAGAAAGCGGACGCGCAAAGTCTTTACAGCAGAAGCTGTAATTCTTTGCCTTATTGGCGCTGTTTCCGGCTTGATTCTGTCTGTTATTGCGATGGCAATCATTCATCTTATTCCGGTGAATATAGAAAGCCTGTCTTTCTTTTTGAATAACGGGCATTTCACATTTACGTTATCTTTCGGAACAGTTGTAACCCAATACATTCTGCTTGTTTTATTTACGATAATAGCTGTCAGCGGAAGTGCACGGAAAGCTGCAAAGCTTAATCCTGCGGAAGCGTTGCGGTCAATAAAATAGATTTACTGCTTATCATAAGGAGAATGCAATGAAAAGATTTTGCTGTTTTTGTTTTGCCTTGTTTTTGGTTTTAGGGCTTTTTGCACAAGTTTCAAAAGAAGATTCAGATAAAGCTTTTGCCTTGATGGAAGCGAGCGACGATATTCTGGCTTATCACGGTGATTATTCGGCTACAATTTCTCTTGTAATTGAAAAACCGGGAAAACCGAAAGAAAACCTTCAATATAAGATTCTTGAGCGCACCGACAAAGACTTGATGACAATCGTTCAGCTTTTCCCTGAATCAGATAAGGGCAAGGGCTATCTTCGCGAAGGAGACAATATCTGGGCTTATGACCCGATTAGCCGCAAATTTACGCATACTTCGATTAAAGAAGCGCTCGGTGATTCAGACGTTAAGATTGACGACGTGAACCGTTCAGACGACCATTGGCGCGAAAACTATAAGGTGACGGAACTGAAAGACGGCACGCTCGGCAAATACGAAGTTACAATTGTTACGCTTGAAGCTACAACTAATACGCCGTCTTATGTAAAGTCGCGCTACTATATCCG
>CADBUT010000439.1 GCA_902797925.1 uncultured Spirochaetaceae bacterium | reverse complement strand
GCATTTCATCACGAACACGGCTAACGCTTTCTGCAACTGCGCCCTGACCGATCTGACCAGGAACACCTGCACGGGATAAATCCGGACGATAAATCGGTTCAAAAGATTTTATAGTAACACGCTGGCGGGAATAACCTTCGGTTCCTGCGTTTGTAATATTATGACCTGCTGTAGTAATAGACTGATTATGAGCATCAAGGCTGCGTTTTCCAATTTCAATTCCTGCAAATGATGAAGCCATTTTTCAAATCTCCTTTTAGATTTCCGCGGCAAGCGGCATTTCAAAACAACTGATTAACAACAATACTTTCAGGCTGCGGGCGGATTATCCTGCCCTTTCTTGAATACAAAGTATTTCTTCGCTGAGGAACAACACTGTCTATAACACCCTGAACAAAACCTTTTACTATTTTCAAATAACTGCCTAAAGCTTTATTTTCTACTTCTGACTTTATAAGTTTAGAACGAAGTTCTGATGTAACTGCTTCATTTTCTGAAAGCTTTTCAGACGGAACAGTTAAAGAAAGTTCTTCACGAACTTTATCAAGTTCTACAAATACCCTTGTTTTTTTCTGAATTGTTTCTATACAGTTCTGTAAATTAACCCAATCCTTATTCATAACTGCTGCGCGGATTTTTACTTGAGCTGCAAGAATTTCGTCCATCAGCACATTTTGAGAATTTAATATGTCTGCAATTTTTTCAAGCTTTTCCTTCTCTAACATTTATGGTACTCCATTAACATTATCGGCATTATAACATTCGCCTTTAGGAAAAAAACTGATTGACTGCTATAATTTTATTTATAAAGGTATGAAAAAATATTAAACTTTTAAGAAAACACACTTGACTAAAAGTCTGTTTTGTTGTTATTATAGCGTTCGTCAGTTACTTGGTGCCCGTAGTTCAGGGGTAGAGCGCCAGATTGTGGATCTGGTTGTCGTGGGTTCAAATCCCATCAGGCACCCTTTTTTAAGGCACTGAACAAAATCAGTGCCTTTATAAATTCTGCGTTTGTAGCTCAGCTGGATAGAGCGTCGGACTTCGAATCCGCAGGTCGCACGTTCGAATCGTGTCAGACGCAAAGACCAAGATCAGCCTGTCTTGGTCTTTTTTGTTTTTAAAGGCTTTTAAGGCAGTTTCTAAGGCGCAAGCGGCGTGTCAGTTTCAGCTGACTAAAGCGCACCGATTCCGGCTGGTGTATTCATTGTGTGGGTGATTGCCGCTGCAAGCGCATCTGCGGCATGGTCTGGCTTCGGGATTTCCGCAAGACCTAGAAGAAGCTTTACATATTGCTGTACATGTTTTTTTTCGGCTTTTGCCGAGCCGACAACACATTGCTTTATGGAAAGCGGTGAATATTCAACAAGCGGCACTGTGTTCTGCGTAAGGCAGAGCGTGACCACGCCCCTTGCCTCTGCAACAGCAAGACCAGAAGTTACGTTCCGCGCAAAATACAAAGCTTCCATGCTCGCTTCCGTCGGCTCATATTGGCGCAGCACGGCAAGAACGCGGTTGTAGATTTCAAGCAGCCGCACCTGATGCTTCATTGCGTTTGTCGTTTCAATTACGCCGTGAGCAACGTGCACAAGCCTTGAACCGCACATGTCTATGACGCCCCAACCTGTTGATGCAAGGCCCGGGTCTATGCCGAGAATACGCCGTGTTGAAGGCTTGTTTGTCTTTTTAGAAATATCTGATTCAGTTATATTCTGCACTTTGGTTTAAAAACAAACAGCCCGATTCAGATTGCATTTACTGCAATTCGTCTCGGGCAGTTCAGTTAAAGTTTATCTGACAGAAACCTTCTGCTGATTATTCAGCTTCGTATCCGTCAGGATATTCGATGTTTGTGTAAACGTTCTGAACGTCATCGTCTTCTTCGAGCTTGTCTGTAAGCTTGTCGCACTTGCGTGCAGTTTCTGCATCGAGAGCCTGATAAGAAGAAGGAACCATCGCGATTTCAGCTGAAAGTGGCTTCCAAGGATCGTCTTCTTCTTCGTCCTTTTTCTTGTCATCTGTAGCAGGCTTCTGCTTTGCTTCAAAAGCTTCCATTACAGCTGTAAAGTCATTCGGTGCAGTTGTAACTGTGATGATGCCGTCTTCTGTTACGATGTCTTCAGCACCAGCTTCAAGAGCAACGTCCATTACTTCTTCTTCTGAAACTTTTTCAGCATCGAATTCGATAACACCCTTGCGCTCGAACATGCGTGATACAGAACCTGTTGTACCGAGGTTTCCGCCTGTCTTGTTGAAGATGTTGCGGACGTTTGCAGCAGCGCGGTTCTTGTTATCAGTCAAGACTTCAACGAGAATAGCAACTCCGCCCGGGCCGAATCCTTCGTATACCAATTCTTCGAATGTTGTAGCACCAAGTTCGCCTGTACCTTTCTTGATTGCGCGCTCGATGTTGTCTTTCGGCATGTTTGCTGCACGTGCCTTGAGGATTGCAGTTCTCAAGCGTGGGTTAGAGTTAGGATCTCCGCCGCCCATTCTTGCAGCAATTGAAATTTCCTTGATGAATTTGGTGAACAACTGACCGCGTTTTGCATCGGCAGCACCCTTGGCGTGTTTAATAGTCGCCCATTTACTATGTCCTGACATGATGTCTCCTTATAATAAATTACAAAATGAAAATCAGAGAATAAGGCAAATAAAAACCTTGTTTCAAGAGTTTATCATATAGAGAAAATAGCGTCAATATGCGGAAAAACGCATAAAATGGCAAACTTTGCGCTCTTAAAAACCGATAAACAAAGCATGAACATCTTCCAAAAAGGGCATCCTTTCATCATTGCAGAAGTCGGAACCGCTCACGGCGGTTCATTTGAAGAAGCGCAAAAGCTTATTGAAGCGTCGGTTGCTGCCGGTGCAGACTGCGTAAAATTTCAGATTGTCTATGCAGACGAGATTCTTCACCCTGACACAGGCTTTGT
>CADBUT010000438.1 GCA_902797925.1 uncultured Spirochaetaceae bacterium | reverse complement strand
CTGATTCATGACGGTGCGCGGCCTTTTGTTTCTAAAAAGATTATTGATGATGTAATAAACTGCCTTGAAAAATCTGGTGCGGCTGTTCCGGGCATACCGGCTGTTGATACGCAGAAGCAGGTTGACGGAAGAGGAAAAATTATAGCCCATCTGCAAAGAAGCACAATTTATGCAGTGCAGACTCCTCAGGCTTTTCAATTTGAAAAACTGCTAGAAGCGCACAAAAAGGCTTCTTCAGACGGAAGAGAGTACACCGATGATACAGAAATTTGGGGTCAGTATTGCGGCGATGTGTACATTTCTTACGGAGAGACTACAAATAAAAAGATAACCTATAAAGAAGACTTGATAACAGGAAGCAGACAATGATTCGGGTCGGATTTGGAACAGATTTACACAGGCTTGTTGAGGGCAGAAAACTCATGCTCGGGGGCGTACACATTCCGTTTGAGAAAGGTGAACATGGTCATTCTGACGGCGATGTGCTGCTACACGCTATTACAGATTCGCTGCTTGGGGCTGCTGCTATAAGCGACATCGGCGAGCTTTTCCCACCGTCTGATGAAAAATGGAAAAATGCTGACTCAAAGAAACTGCTTGCAAGTGCGTATGAGCTTGTGAAAGAGCAGGGCTGGTCAATCGAAAACATTGACTGCGTTATTAAACTGGAAAAACCGAAATTTCTGCCATACAGACAGGCTGTACGCGAATCGATAGCCGGAATTTTAGAGATAGAGCCCTCACAGGTTTTTGTAAAAGCCAAGACAGGCGAAAAGCTCGGTGATGTGGGTGCAGGTGAATCAATAGAAGCCGAAGCTGTATGCCTGTTGAGCAGAAAAGATTAGTCTGCCAATTTGACGACATTTGTGCGCGGGTCTGGTCTGACAAATTTCAGGTACTTGAGCGGA
This sequence comes from uncultured Spirochaetaceae bacterium, assembly GCA_902797925.1. Taxonomy (GTDB): domain Bacteria; phylum Spirochaetota; class Spirochaetia; order Treponematales; family Treponemataceae; genus UBA1240. Next base: position 7,101 of record CADBUT010000438.1, on the reverse strand, counting down.
TGAATGTCGAGCGCATTGTCAAACCAGCCTTTAACGGTGTCAAAGTCAATAATATTTACGCTTAATGTGCGCGAAATAGGGTAGATTACGCCGTTGTCAAGCAGAAGCTGTTCCGCTTCTGCGAGCTTTTCGTAGCGTTTAACAGCGTCCGTAATTTTGGCTGCTTCTTCAAGAAGCGAATCGTACTGACTGTTTTTCCAGCCTGTTACGTTGAGCGAAGAAGAGCTTCTGAAAAGCTCAAGAAATGCGAGCGGGTCTGCAAAGTCACCAATCCAAATATAATTGAATAAATCAGCTTTTTCAGTGTTGATTGCAGCAAGATATTCTATGCCGGGCTTGTAAATAACATTAGTTTCTACACCGATTGCTTCCCATGCGTCATGCAGTATTTCTGCCCTTCTTTTTGAAGGTTCGTCGTCTGTAAAGCATAAAGTAATACTAAGCTTGTTTTTTTCTCCGTCATAGCCTGCGTTTTTCAAAAGATACTGGGCAGATTCAATGTCTTCTTCCGGCACACCAAAAATTTCAGGATAGCCGCGGAGCTGAAGAACCAAAGAAGTTGCCTTTAAGAAACGGTCTTCTCTTATTTTATCAGCTGGAATAGCACAAAGAAGGGCGTTTCTTACATCAGGATTATTGAAAGGTGTATTAGCTGCCTTAAAAAAGAGATAATCTGTGCTGAACAGAGAAGAATAAACAATATCAGACATATTATAGATATTGTTTATATCAACATAATCTGTTATCCAGTCGGCATTACCGATATTGAACTGATGAGTGTTTTCTTCTTCTTTATCTGAAAGAATGAATCTTATTGAAGGAAGGGCAACATTTGCTGCATCCCAATAATTTTCGTTTTTAGTCATAAGAATGTGCTGATTGTCGTATTCAGCAAGGCAAAAAGGACCGCTGTAAACATTAGTTTCCGGGCTTGTTATAGAAAAGGCATGGTGGCAGAGAATCTTACTGAGATGCTCTGACGGTGAATTAAGCTTAATAATGAGCGTATAATCGTCTTTTACGATAATACCAAGCTGCGATTCGTCTGTGTTTTTGCCTGTGCGGTAAGCTTCAACACCTTTAACGCAATCAAGAAGTGATGCAAAAGGTGCGTTCAATGCAGGATTCAAAAGTCTTAGCCATGCATCTTTAATTGTATGTGCTGTAATCGGTTCACCGTTACTGAACTTTGCGTTCTGTTTTATGGTAAAAGTCCAAGTCAGTTTGTTTCTTGAAATTTTAAAAGATTCCGCGATACCGCATTCTGGCTCTAACGTATAAGGGTTGTACGAAAACAAGCCTTCGTATAAACCTGAAAAAAGCTGTGCTTCAACTGAATAAGTTGAAGTCTGCGGGTTTAAATTATAATTGTGGGTAGAGGTAATTATAACAAATTCACGCTGAATTTCCGGATCAAATGATGAATCTTTTGATGCAAACAAAAAAACAGCAAAAAAAGAAAGAACAAATAATGAGATAGATTTTTTTATAGAAAAATTGTTAAGCATTCCTGAATCCAAGTTTCTGCAACTGTGCTTTTTCTTCAGAGATAGCTGCAAAATCTGCTTTCTGCTGATTTGCTTTATGCAGAATGCCTTTTAAAGCTGAAATTTCAATCTTAATACCGCGAATCTTTGAACCGTTCATAGCGGAAGCACTTGATTTAAAATATGTATCAAGCGAAGGCAGAAGTACAAGAATTTTCTGGCATTCTGATAACTGCTTGTTTACAAATTCAAGGATTTTCGTATCAGGCAGCTGATCAAGCTTCATGTAACCGGCATTTTTTCTAAGTGCTATTGCCGAATACACTCTTGAACGTTTCTCAATGTCAGCAATAAATTCCTGAATGCGGACAATTTCGGTTCTTGTAGTATGTGTTACGGTTTCAGTTACTGTGAGCTTGTATTCAGTAGGCTTTTCTCTTAAACCAAAAGCTTTTCTGATAGCAGCCTTAAGCTGATGGAAAAAGCTGTTCTGCTGATTATCAAGCGTCGTCTTATTCTCAACAAGTTTCTGCTTGATAACCTCAAATTGAGAGCTTGTGCTTCCAAGAATTCTTACAGCTTCCATAATCATTTCGTGTGCGTCTGGTGCGTTTGAAACTTTTTGCTTTGCTGTGTTTGATTTGATTTCGAGCTTTGAAAGCAGTTTAAGAGAAAGTGCTTCTGCATTAGGTCCGAATTCTTCGGCAACCAGTTCCGTGATAAGCTCATTATAAAAAGGCTTTTTACCCATCGTCTGAGGGAAAAACTTTCTTATCATGGCAATAGCATTGGAAGTTGAAGATTTTGCCTGCTCTTTATCAAAATCATCAAGTTCAATGATGTTTTTGCGGACTAGAGCTTTATAATTTTCACGCTGAAAGTCGGCAATATTTTTGAGATAGTCATTAATAGCAGAATATTCTTTTGAGAGCAAAGACAAAATGTCGTTCATCATGCTTATAGACATTGTGTCTGTGCTGTTTTTTACGCTGTTTATAATTTCAGATAATGATTTGGATATCTGTTTTGGTGAAGTATTGGATAAAGAACCCCATGGAATACAATTGTTGAAAGCAACGAGCTTTTTAATTGTGTCCATCTGCAATGAGTCTACTGTGAATTTCACATAGCTGCAGATAAAGTCAAGCATGTTGTCATAATCAGAAAGTCTTGTGCCAATGGCTGTTGCACGTTCTGTTTCCAAAAAAGGGCTGTCGTCTATCGGACCGACTGAAGAAATCTTTTTTTCATGTTTATAAGGATCGTCTTGTATAAATCCTTTGCGGGTTAATATGCTGACAAAATTCGTAACGTAACCTTTTATGTTACGGAATGCTTCGAGTAATTTTGGTAATTCGGAAGAATCAAACCATGCTGCCTTTGCTTCAACAGCTTCTATGATTTGTTCGGAGAAATTTTCATTACTATCCATATTGACATTATCGGTGAAAATTCAAAAAAAGAAAAGTGCTTATCTATGATAAGGTGGAAAAATATAAAAAAGGCTGTCTGATTAGTGCAGACAGCCTTTGTAGTTTCTTTAAGTTTCTATTCAAGAACTGAACGGCAGATGCGGAATCCCTGGTAATTGTACTGATAGAACGGCATTAAATGTCCTCTATAAGTTACATAGCAATATTTCTGGGCAGCTGAATCATAGGCGCCGCCTCTGATAATCTTTCTGTCGCCTTTTTCTGGACCAATCGGGTCGTCAGCAGAACCTTTCTCAATTTTGCCGTCTTTCCACCAGTCGTTGCACCATTCGCTTACGTTGCCGCTCATGTCATACATGCCAAGAACGTTTGCTTCTTTCTTGCCGACTTCGTGTGTTACGCCACCGCTGCTTGGCTGCCAGAAAGCAACGTCCTGAATGCGTTTTGCGCCTGAATATTCATATTCCCAACCGCCGCGTGTGCCGCCTCTTGCAGCAAATTCCCATTCAGCTTCTGTAGGAAGTCTGAAACCAGGTTTCTTGAGGTCGATCTGAACATCAGCACTTCTAATCTGGCCGTTTTCTTTTTTGATATTTGAAATTGTGTAAACACAGTCTCTTTCATCCATAACAAGGCAAGTTAACTGGTTGCAGAAAATAATTGCATCGTACCATGAAACATTTTCAACCGGGCGCTTCATCTTGTCTTCGCCGTTCGGTGCGTCAACTTTGAAAAAGCTTGGGTTTGTGCCTGTAACAAGCTGATAAAGTTCCTGTGTTACTTCGTATTTGCACATTGTATAGCCATGCAATGCAACATCGCGGCCTTTTACAAAAGCACCGTCTTTGAAGCTGCCTTCTATTACAGCAAACTGACCTGCCGGAATTACTTCAACTTCTGCATCTTCAAGCCATGTTACGATGCGGCTTTCTGCAGTGTTCTGCATTTTATAAGGTCTTGTACTGTTTTCTTTGTACAATTTAACTTGTGCGGTCAATGGCAGCAAACAAATGCTAAGAATAACTGCCAAAGTAAGTAATTTTTTCATAGTCTCACTCCCTAAAGCTATGTGTCGGTATATTGATTATATAATATTTTCGGCACATAAAGTTTTTTCGGTAACAATGAAAAATAAAAATCTATATATAAATACAAATTTTCTGTTCCAATGTTATCGATTTATTAATGTAAATCTACGACGCCTGCCTTGAAAGCAGTTACTAAGTAAAAAACCAATATAACTTTGTGTTACAAAAATATTAATTAAAATTTGATTAGATTTTCATAAAAAAAGACGTATCATATTTTCCAGAAATCTTCGGCAGGAAGAATATGCTGTTCTATTGTCAATCCGGAATAGCGGAGAACATATTCTTGTTCTGTTTTATCCAGTGTATAGCCTTTTTTATAGGCCTTGATATACATGTTAATGCTTTGTTTCAAAAATTCGTCTGCCAATCTGCTGTCGTTAGCTTTTTCTGCATCAACGAAGCGGTATGTATAGCATAATGCCTTAAGGTGATAAATATCAGCTATTTGAGAATAATCATCAGAGATTTTGTCAGAATATCTTAATGCCCGCATGTAATCATTTTTAGAAAAAGCAGAAAATGTCAGAAACGCATACAAGTTGTTATACAGGCTGCTGTTGTGCGGAATTGATTCAAACGATTCTTCCGCAGGCTCAAATAAATCTTGAACATCCTGTATTTTTCCTGCATTAAGAAGTATGTTTCCGGCAACTTCATAAAAATATGGTGTTTCTTCGATTGATTGAAAATCTTTTACGATGTCTGCTTTATCTAAATACAAGTGAATATTTCTTGAAGCATTTTCATAATCAGCATTATAGCCGAAGACCTTGGCGATGCTGAAATATTCCTTGCATTTAGTTAATTCTTCCATCGACATGGAAGCAATCAGCTCTTTGAAAGATAATGCTTGTGAACCTGATGCTTTGCCTTTGAAAGCGATATCTTCCGGAAAAAGCTCGCTGTATTTTGAAATGAATGAGATGAAATTGCTGTAACGGATTTTTACTATTTCAGGCATGGTTTCAAAATAATCGCAGTAGAAGAAGCTTGCACCATATAAATAATGGCAGCAGAAGTCTTCAAAAGAACAGAAGCTGCTGATTATTGCATCAATGAATGGTTTTGCCCTTTCTTTGGCTTCTTCTTCATCTATAAGACCGGCACCAATTGCCCAGCGCAAAATGGTTAATGCCCTGCCGTAATTCCATGCTATATTTCCGCTTATTCCAAGTTTTTCTTTGATATGCGGAATATAAAGAAAGAAGCATAATTGGTTAAACGGAATTCCATATTCTATTGCGGAAGCTATCAATGTTTCATTTTTTGCTTTTGAAAATTTATCAGAAAAATCTGCATAATTGTCGCAGTGTGTGTAATCGTACAGCTCATCAAGTGTGGCTCTTAATTCATAATAATTTGAAACAGACCATGTGCTTTCTAACAGCTGTGCCGATAAGCTTGTACCGTTTGAATCTGGGTTCAGTGTTTCATGTGACTGATGATTGCTTTCAATGTTATTTGAGGAAAACATACAGAAAAGCTTTTCTTCGGAGCTAAGGTCTTTGAAAGCAGCTTCTCCGGCAAAAGAAAATGAAACGGAGAGAAAAATCAAAATCAATAGCAACGCGGATTTTTTCAAAAATCATTCTCCCTTAAAAAAAGCCCTTAAAAGCGTCTGCTCTTAAAGGCTTTAAATCATAAAACTGAACAAAACAAGGCGCAAGGTGGCTGTTCAAAACTGAAACAGAAATGCGCTCCTTGCGCTGGTTAAGCTCAAATTAGTATTTTGCAAGATAGCGGTCAATTTCCCACTGGCTTACGCGTGTCTTATATTCAAGCCACTCAAGCTCTTTGGCTTCAACATATTTTTCAAGAACATGCGGGCCGAGCACGTTGCACACAAACTTGTCTTTCTGCAGCTCGTCGAGCGCTTCTTCAAGAGAGGCGGGCAGAGAGCCGATGTGGTGCTTCTTGCGCTGTGCAGCCGTCATCGAATAGATGTTGCCGTCAACTGCGGCTGGCGGCACAAGCCCGCGCCTTACGCCGTCAAGACCGGCTGCAATTGTTACAGCTAGCGCCAGATACGGGTTCGCGCTCGGGTCAGCTGAACGAAGCTCAATTCTTGTGCCTTTGCCGCGCGCAGCCGGAACACGGATGAGCGGGCTTCTGTTCTGAGCAGACCATGCAATGTATACAGGCGCTTCAAATTCAGGTACAAGGCGCTTGTAAGAGTTTACAAGCGGGTTCGTAATGGCAGTGATGCCCTTTATATGCTCCATTATGCCGGCAATAAAGCTGTAAGCAGTCTTGCTCAAGCCGATTTTGTCTTTTTCATCATAAAAGACGTTTGTGCCGTCTTTAGACATTGAAAGATTCAGGTGCATACCGCTGCCAGCAATGCCGAAAATCGGTTTTGGCATAAATGTGGCGTGCAGGCCGTGCTTGTCCGCGATTGTCTTTACGGCAAGCTTGAACGTCATTACGCGGTCTGCCGTCGTCAAAGCGTCGCCGTACTTAAAGTCTATTTCATGCTGGCCGCGCGCGCATTCGTGGTGAGAAGCTTCAATTTCAAAGCCCATCTTTTCAAGCGTAAGCACGATGTCGCGGCGCACATCTTCACCCGGGTCAACCGGCCCCATATCGAAGTAACCGGCCGAATCGAAAGTCTTTAGCGTCGGTTTTCCGTCTTCGTCTTTGCGGAACAAGAAAAACTCACATTCTGGCCCGACATTGAACGTAAAGCCGTCTTTTGCAGCGTCGTTAAGAACATTTTTGAGCACTTGGCGCGGCGAACCGTCGAAAGGCGTGCCGTCGTGCTTGTAGACATCGCAGATAAGGCGCGCAACTGTGTCTGGTGCAATGCGCCACGGAAACTGAACAAAGCTGTTCAAATCCGGGTAAAGCTTCATGTCAGATTCTTCAATGCGTACAAAACCTTCGATTGAAGAACCGTCGAACATACATTCGTTGTTTAATGCTTTTTCAAGTTGAGTTGCCGTGATAGCAACATTTTTGAGCGTTCCAAGAATATCAGTAAACTGAAGTCTGATGAATCTGATATCGTTGTCTTTGACATATTTAAGGATGTCGGCTTTTGTGTAGTTTTTCATGGCTCATACTACTTTTTTTCAGCTGTTTATGCAACGG
>CADBUT010000437.1 GCA_902797925.1 uncultured Spirochaetaceae bacterium | reverse complement strand
TCCATGTTTTTTAATCTCCTTTTTGATTGCATCAATTCCTGCAAGAATTTCAGGCTTCTTTTTTGGCGTGTAAAACCTGATTTTCGGTTCGATTTTCAGCAGAAGCGGAATAAGCGGCTTGAGCTTTTCAGGCTGCACCGAATCAGGCGGATAAACTGCCAAAATGCTTGCAGTGCTTTCTTTGTAAGTAATTTCAGCAACAGGGCAGATTAGCTTTACAGCTTCAAGCGCGGCTTTCCTTATGTCTGAATCGCGCAAAACAGGGTCGCGGAAGCGCAGCCTGCCCGGAAAATAGTTGTACTGCACCGTTCAAACCCCTTCTTTTCCGGCAAGTACAGGGCGCATCGCGTTCACGCTGAAAGCAACTGTTGACGCATTGTGCAGAATTGCCGCAAGCGACGGCGAGATAAAACCGAAAAGGCCGAGCAACATGAACGTGGTGTTCACCGCAACAATGCCGCCGTTGTTCACATCGATTTTGCGCATAAGCCCTGTGCCGAGCAGCCGCGTCTTATAAAGTCCTTCCAAGCCGTCTTCGCTCGAAAGGATTATGTCAGCAGTTTCGCCTGTTATGTCGGCGCAGTCGCCCATTGCAATGCCTGTGTCTGCCGCGGCAAGAGCCGGCGCGTCGTTTATGCCGTCGCCAATCATGATAACCTTGTGGCCGAGCTTTTTCTGCTTTTCTATATAGTTGAACTTGTCTTCCGGCAGCGCGCGCGAAATATAATGGTCAATCTTCGTAATTTTGGCGGCATTCCGTGCCGCGCCTTCGTCATCGCCAGTAATCATCACGCAGTTTTTGATGCCGCTCTGATGCAGCTTTTGAATAATTTCAGGCGCATTCTTCCGCACAGGGTCGTTGACCGCAAAAATGCCGATAAGCTCTTTTTCTTCCGCAAGATACAGAAGCGATTCGCCGTTTTTAAGCGCATCGCTCTGTATTTTCTTCAGTTCTTCCGGCTCCTGCACCTTTTCGTCATCAAAAACAAAATGGCGGCTGCCGATTACGAGCTTTTTACCCTTAAGCGTGGTTGCAATGCCGTGTGCCACGATATATTCAACTTTTGCATGATTTTCTGGATGAAAAAGACCACGCTCATTTGCGGCTTTTACGACAGCTGCGGCGACAGGGTGCGCAAAATGCTCTTCAAGGCAGGCCGCTGTTGCAAGCACATCGTCTTCTTTGCGCCCGCCGAACGTGATAATGCGCGAAACCGCCGGAGTTGCCGCCGTCAATGTGCCAGTCTTATCGAACACAACCGTATCTGCAATTGAAGCGTCTTCAAGGAATTTGCCGCCCTTCACGATTATGCCGTTTTCGGCGGCTTCTTTCATCGCGCTCAGCACCGCAATCGGCGAGGCAAGCTTCATAGCGCAAGAATAATCTACCATGAGGGTCGCCATAACCTTGCTCATGTTGCGCGTAAACAGCAGCACGCCGAGCGAAAGCAGAAAATTGTACTTTACAAGCGAATCTGCAAGCCGTTCCGAGCGCACCTGCGATGAAACTTTGAGCTGCTGAGATTTGTCTATCATCGTGAGGATGTTCTGCACTTTTGTCTGGCTGCCCACGGCACGCACTTCAACGAAAAGCTCGCCTTCCTGCACGATTGTTCCGGCAAAAACACTCGTTCCTTTGCGCTTTTCAACTGCAAGCGGTTCGCCCGTGATAGAAGCCTGGTTCACAAGCCCTTCACCGCGCATAACTGTTCCGTCAACCGGAATTACATTGCCTGTGCGCACAGCGATTAAGTCGCCTTTCTTTACAGCTGAAAGCGGCACAGTCCGTTCAGTTTTTCCTTCGACTTTCTGAACTTGGTCATTCTGCGAAAGCAGCCTGTCTGCAAGGTCAGAATATGATTTTTTCTTCGTGAAATCTTCTATTATATTACCGATATTCAGCAAAAAATTGATGTTTGCCGCGGTCTTTATGTCTTTGTTCACCAGTGCCATTGAAATTGCCGCTGCATCAAGTACTTCTGACTTGAAAATTTTTCCGGAAGTTATAAGTTCTGCGCCTTTCAAGATGCGCGGCGCAAGCGAATAAACGCGGAGCAAGATTCTGATTGGCAGAGGAAGAATCTGCTTGATGTAATGCATTGCGGTCATAACCGCTAGATTAAACAAAAGGCTTTCCTGCTCCCTCGGCTCGCCAATTGATTCAAGCATTTCCTGATTGTTCAGATATTTTTCAGAGAGAGCTGAAAAATATGCTTTTATATGCTTTTCTGAAAGCTTTTCAACATCATAAAACACAAGGAATGAGCCGGTCGTGTAGTTTACGCTCACATCGGTCATTCCTTCTTGAACAGAAAGCAGACTCTGAGCCAGAGCCGCCTGTTGTCTTGTGATTTTTGATTTATCATAACGAATGCGGATTCGCCCCGGCAGAGAATGCTTTACTGTAAAAGTCATGATTTCCTTCTTTTATGCTTTTGCCTTTTTGGCTTCGTTTTCAGCCTTTACGTCCTCGGCATCTTCTTTAATTGTCTCAAAATACTCTTTTGCATCGTCTTTGAGCTGAAGTCCGCCTGCAATAATTTTTGAACAGCCTTTTCTGAAAGTGTCTGTTCTCATCAATGCAGCAGCTGCAAGTCCTGCGGCTACGCCCCAAAGAACTTTTTTTCCACCGTCTGTCATATAACCCTCCTAGTTAT
>CADBUT010000436.1 GCA_902797925.1 uncultured Spirochaetaceae bacterium | reverse complement strand
GGCTACGACTTGCCGATGATGACGCCCGAAGAGGTGCTTGCGCTTGAGCCGCGTCCTTATCTGATTATGCTCCAATGAACGGTCCCGGTGCTGAGCGTTTGGGGTATCCTTTGTTCTGCTAAAAAAACAGCAAACCCCTTGAAATAAAACGAAACTTCTCTATAATGATGAGCAGATAACATCAAAAATCTAGAAAATTTTTACTAACCCAAAAGATGGTGCAGGTTTTAGAAAATCTGGCGGCAGTCTGATGGGAAAGGGGAATTAATATGGAAACAACTGAAACAAGGGTTGCTTTAATCGGCATTGTAGTTTCTAACTTAGATGCGGTGGAAAAGCTTAACCAACTTCTTCATGAATACGGCGAATACATAATCGGCCGTATGGGCATTCCTTACAAAAAAGAAAATATCTCTTTAATAAGTGTTGCAATTGATGCGCCGCAGGACAAGATTAATGCATTGAGCGGAAAACTTGGGGCAATTGACGGCATCAGCGCAAAAACTGTCTTTCCGAATAAATAATGCTTCGAATAACTCAACTGTTCTTGTAAACACTTATTCAGAATCATCACGAAAAACGTTTCACATTATGGAGGAAAATTATGAGTTATAATGTAATGTCAAATAAAGCAGAAGAATTTATCAACGATGAAGAAATTCTTGAAACATTAGATTATGCCGAAAAGCACAAAACAGACGAAAAACTGATTACCAGTATTCTGGAGGAAGCTGCAAAATGTAACGGACTTAATCACCGCGATGCTGCTGTTCTGCTTGCCTGCGAAGTACCTGAACTGAATCAGAAAATCGAAAATCTGGCAAAAGAAATTAAGCTTAAGTTTTACGGAAACCGCATTGTTTTGTTTGCACCGCTTTATCTTTCAAACTACTGTATTAATGGCTGTACTTATTGTCCTTATCACGGAACAAACCGCCACATTCCGCGCAAAAAGCTTACTCAGGAAGAAATCCGCGCCGAAGTAATCGCGCTTCAGAATATGGGACACAAGCGTCTTGCTATTGAAGCAGGCGAAGACCCAAAAAACAATCCAATTGAATATATCATAGACTCTATCAAGACAATTTATTCAATCAAGCACAAAAACGGTGCAATCCGCCGTGTAAACGTAAACATTGCGGCAACAACTGTGGAAAACTACACACGCCTTAAGAATGCCGAAATTGGAACATACATTCTGTTTCAGGAAACCTACAACAAAAAGCGCTACCAGCAGCTTCATCCGACAGGTCCGAAATCAGATTATGCTTACCATACAGAAGCGATGGACCGCGCTATGGACGGCGGAATTGATGATGTTGGCTGCGGAGTTTTGTACGGTCTTGGTACTTACAAATACGAGTTTGTTGGTCAGCTTATGCATGCAGAGCATCTTGAAGCAGCAAAAGGCTGTGGCCCGCACACAATTTCTGTACCAAGACTCCGCGCTGCAGACGGCATAGATCCTTCGCTTTTCCCTGATGCAATTGATGATGAAACCTTTGCAAAAATTGTTGCATGTATTCGAATTGCAGTACCTTATACAGGAATGATTGTTTCTACCCGCGAGTCGCAGAAAAGCCGCGAAAGAGTGCTTGCTCTTGGTGTAAGCCAGATTAGCGGCGGCAGCCGTACAAGTGTCGGCGGCTACTGCGAAGAAGAACGCCCTGAAGATACAGCCCAGTTTGATGTAAGCGACCGCCGTACTCTTGATGAAGTTATTAACTGGCTTATGAGGATGAATTATGTTCCTTCGTTCTGTACTGCATGTTACCGTGCGGGAAGAACAGGAGACAGATTCATGTCGCTTGTTAAATCTGGTCAGATTGCAAACTGCTGCCATCCGAATGCGCTTATGACTCTTAAGGAATATCTTGAAGATTATGCATCACCGGACACAAAGCAGCTTGGTGACAAGCTTATTGAAAAAGAACTTCTGACAATTCCAAACGAGCTTGTACGCGAGCGCTGCGTTCAATATCTTAAAGAAGAAGTAAACGGCAAACGCGACTTTAGATTCTAGGGGGTACCATGGAAGCGACAAAGGGACAAAGACTTCACATCGGCATTTTCGGAAACACAAACAGCGGAAAATCAACGCTGATGAATATGCTTGTGGGTCAGGATTTTTCGATTGTGTCCGAAGTTTCGGGCACAACGACAGATTCGGTTCAAAAAAGCATGGAGCTTCCTGATATAGGACCTGCTGTTCTTATTGATACAGCAGGTTTTAACGATAAGACAGAGCTTGGCAAAAAACGGCTTGCAAAAACTTATGATGCACTTGCAAAATGCGATGTAGTTCTTGCAGTAATTTCAAGCGAAGAACTGACAGAAGCAGCCGGTACGCCAGAAAAAATCTTTCAGACGGAAGGCTTTCAAAAGCTCATTCAAAGCAGTAAGCCGATTATCTGGGTAATTTCAAAGGCAAAGTCTGGTGAAAAATCTGCGCTTCAAAAGATAGAACTTTTCAAAAACAATCAGCCGGTTTTTGTAGATTCTGCGTCAGGCAAAAACAGCGAGGCTAAAAATGCCATATTTTCTGCAATAAAAAGCAGAATACCCGATGATTTTTACAGCACATCACTTACCGAAAACTACTGTAGCCCGGGCGACAATGTTTTGCTCGTTATGCCGCAGGACAGCCAGGCCCCAAAAGGCCGTCTCATATTACCTCAGGTTCAGACAATCCGTGATTTGCTTGACCGTAAGGTTTGTATTCACTGCTGTACGCAGAACACTTTTTTGCAGACAATTGATTCTCTTAAAAATCCGCCGGATCTTATAATCACCGATTCTCAGATTTTTCCATTTGTGAATGACAACAAGCCGGCAGGCTCAAAGCTGACGTCTTTTTCAATTTTGATGGCGGCGTACAAAGGAGACATAGAGCTTTTCGTTCAGGGCGCAAAAGCATTAAAAAAGCTTACCGACAATTCCCGTGTTCTAATTGCTGAAGCATGCACCCACGCACCGGCTGGCGAAGACATCGGTACAGTAAAAATTCCGGCAATGCTGAAAAAAATAGCCCCAAAAATTCAGATAGATTTTGTGCGCGGTACAGATTTTCCTGAAACTCCGGCTGATCTTCAAAAATACGATTTAATTATTCATTGCGGTGCCTGCATGTTCAACAAGGCCTACGTGCTTCAACGCCAGCAGAATGCAAAGGCAGCAGCTGTTCCAATTACAAACTACGGAGTTGCAATTGCTGAATTAAACGGAATTCTTGACTGTTTATACCGTTAGCAAATCTTTTGCCCTGAAAAGTTTTATCGATAAATTTTGGATGAATTTCTCAAATTTCTGCATAAAAACTGAATAAATACTAAAAAATCTGCATGAATATGCAAAAGTTTATTGCCACAACACTTCATTTCTTGTAAACTGAAAACTATACGCCGGTCTTTTACCGGAATTTCCGTTCGTTGGAGAAAAAAATGTATAAAATTCTTGAAAAGCGGCAGCTTTCTGCCGACGTTTTTTATTTCAAGGTTAATGCACCTGACATTGCGCGCAACCGCAAGGCAGGTCAGTTTGTATTGGTTCAGCTTGACCTTGAATACGGGGAACGCATTCCGCTCACAATTGCAGATGCAAATGCAGAAGAAGGCTGGATTGCTCTTGTCTTTCAGGCAGTAGGAGCAACCACGCTCAAATTGTCAAAAAAGCAGAAAGGCGATGAGCTTGCGGCAATTCTTGGCCCGCTCGGAAACCCGACCCACATTGAAAAGAAAGACGGCCCTGTCGTTGTAGTCGGCGGCGGTATTGGTGTTGCACCTTGCTATCCGATTGTAAAAGCCCACAAAGCTGTCGGCAATAAAGTAACTATGATTATTGCTGCACGTACAAAAGACCTTTTGATTTTTGTTGATGAAATGAAAGCAGTTGCTGATGAAGTTATCATCATGACTGATGACGGTTCAGCCGGCAGAAAAGGCGTTTCAACAGTTCCTCTTAAAGAAATCTGTGAATCACAGTGCCCGCCTGCTGAAGTTGTAGCAATCGGCCCGCCGATTATGATGAAATTCTGTGCAGCAACCACAAAGGAATTCAACGTTCCAACAACAGTTTCGCTCAACACAATCATGATTGACGGAACTGGCATGTGTGGCGGCTGCCGCGTTTCAATCGGCGGTCAGACAAAGTTTGTCTGCGTAGACGGCCCTGAATTTGACGGTCATCTTGTCGATTGGGACAACATGATGATGCGCATGAAGTCATTCAAAGCGCGCGAAACTGAAGATTTCCACAAGTGCAAGATGGAAGCACAGGCTGATGCACTTGCTGCAGGAGCAAAATAATGTCTGAATATATCGATTTTAAAACTCTTGACGAAGCTGCAAAAGCTGAATATGCAAAGATTCAGGGCAAGACCCTTTCTCCAAAAGACCGCATGGCTATTCCTCAGCAGGTTATGCCTACTGGCGAGCCAAAAGCACGCGCACGCCAGATGACGGAAGTTGCGCTCGGCTATACAAAAGAGCAGGCAATTGTTGAGGCAAACCGCTGCTTGCAGTGCAAGAACCAGCCGTGCGTTTCAGGCTGCCCTGTAAATGTTCCGATTCCGCAGTTTATTGCTGAAGTTGCCAAAGGCGAATTCAAGAAAGCTGTTGACATCATCAAGACGGCAAACCTTCTGCCTGCAATTTGCGGCCGTGTTTGTCCGCAGGAAAAGCAGTGCCAGGGTCAGTGCACAGTTGGAAAAACTTATAAAGATGCAGAAAAGGCTGTTTCAATCGGCCGCCTCGAAAGATTTGTTGCAGATTTTGAGCGCAACAACAATTTGCAGACTGTTCCGCAGGTTGCAGCTTCAACAGGCAAGAAAGTTGCCGTTATCGGTTCTGGTCCTGCCGGTCTTACAGTTGCAGCAGATGTGCGCCGTGCCGGCCACGATGTAACAGTTTTTGAAGCTTTCCACAAGTCGGGCGGTGTTATGGTCTATGGTATTCCAGAATTCCGTCTTCCGAAAGCAATTGTTGCCAAAGAAATTGATATGCTCAAAAAAATGGGCGTTGAATTCAGAACGAACTTCCTTGTCGGCCGCACAGGCACATTGCTTCAGCTTTTGAAAGAGCACGGCTATGATGCAGCGTTCATAGGAACTGGTGCAGGTCTCCCGAAGTTTATGAACATCGAAGGCGAGAACCTCATCGGTGTTTTCAGTGCAAACGAATATTTGACACGCGCCAACCTCATGAAGGCTTATGATACAGAAAAAGCTTGCACTCCTTTGTATGAAGCAAAGCATGTTGTAGTTGTCGGCGGCGGCAACGTAGCGATGGATGCAGCCCGCATGGGTTACCGCTTGGGCGCAGAAAAAGTTGACATTGTTTACCGCAGAACAAGAAACGAAATGCCGGCCCGCCGCGAAGAAGTTGCACACGCTGAAGAAGAGGGCGTAAATTTCAGATTCCTTGAAAACCCTGTAAAGATTAACGGCGACGAGAACGGCCGCGTAAAGAGCGTAACTGTTCTTTCTTATGAGCTTGGTGAACCAGATGCTTCAGGCAGAAGAAGCCCTGTTGCAATTGAAGGCAGCGAGCACGACATTGAATGTGATGCAGTAATCGTTGCACTCGGCAACGGCTCTAACCCGCTTATGGTTAAGACAACGCCGGGCTTGAACGCAGATAACAAGGGTCACATCACCGTAAACGACAAAGCCATGACTTCGATTGACGGTGTTTGGGCTGGCGGCGACATCGTTCTTGGTGCTGCAACCGTAATCCTCGCTATGGGCGAAGGCCGCAAGGCTGCCCGCGGTATCAACGAATATCTTGCCAAGAAATAACCTAAATCACGGCAGTTTTTAGCTAAAAAGAAAAAGCATCTTCTTTTAAAGAAGGTGCTTTTTTTGTTTTCAGAGGCTTATACCCACTGTTAAAAATGCCGGAAATGATTTAGCATAATGAAGATACTGAAAGATGCATAAGCTTTCGGTGTTTTGGTGCAATCAATATGGAAGAATCTGCAGAAAAAGCACAATTCAAAAAAATGACAGAAACGCCTGTTTCAAGGCTGATTATTTCGCTTGCTGTTCCGACCGTGATAACGATGCTTGTTACTTCGTTTTATAACATGGCGGATACTTTTTTTGTTTCGCAAATCGGAACGAGCGCAAGCGCGGCTGTCGGCGTTGTTTTTTCGCTTATGGCAATTATTCAGGCTGTGGGCTTTACGTTGGGCATGGGCTCGGCGAGCATAATCTCAAGGCTGCTCGGCGTGCACGATTTGGAAAAAGCCTCTCAGACGGTCACAACAGCATTTTTTGCGGCGTTTCTTTTCGGTCTGGTGATTTCTGTTTGCGGAACAGCATGCCTCGATGATTTGATGCGGCTTCTCGGTGCAACGCCTTCGGTGCTGCCTTATGCCAGAAATTATGCGCGGTTCATTTTGCTCGGCACGCCGTTCATCTGCTCGTCGTTTGTCTTGAACAATGTGCTGCGCTCAGAAGGCAAGTCTGCAAAGGCGATGATTGCGCTGACTTCGGGCGGCTTCATCAACATTGCATTAGACCCGATTTTCATTTTTGCGCTCAAGCTTGAAACCGCCGGTGCGGCAATTGCCACGGTGATAAGCCAGATTATAGGCTTCAGCTTGCTTTTGCAGTTCTTTTTGCGCAAAAAGACGCTTTGCCGGATTTCGCCCAAATATTTGAAGCCGGACTTTTCAAGGCTGGTGCTCATAATTTTGACCGGACTGCCGTCGCTTTTCAGGCAGGGCTTGGCAAGCATTTCAACGATTATGCTGAACAGGGCAGCCGCCGTTTATGGCGATGCGGCTTTGGCAGGCATGTCAATCGTAATGCGGCTCATTCAGCTTGTTGCGTCTGTGATGGTCGGCATAGGGCAGGGCTTTACGCCGGTTTCGGGCTATAATTATGGTGCAAAGAACTATGAGCGCGTTAAAAAAGCTTATTTTTTCACTGTAAGGGCGGGCTTTATGTGCCTTGCGGTTTGCGCGGCCGTTCTTTTTGGTTTTGCGCCGCAAATAATCAAACTTTTTAGAGATGACGCTGATGTAATCAAAATCGGGGCGGCTGCGCTACGGTTTCAGGCGGCGGGTCTGCCGTTTCATTCGTTCATCATCTCCACGAACATGCTGATGCAGTCGACGGGCAGAATCAAATCGGCTTCGCTTCTTTCGTGCATGAGGCAGGGAATCTATTTTCTGCCGCTTGTTATTGTCATGCCTTTGCTGTTCGG
>CADBUT010000435.1 GCA_902797925.1 uncultured Spirochaetaceae bacterium | reverse complement strand
CGGTTCTGAAATGGCGGATAACTCCGTTTTCAAAAGTTTCGTTTGCTTTTAACTGACCGCCACAACCCTCATAAAGACCTGGATATAAAGCTCTATTTTTTGAGCGCTTGGCTATCAAAATCTTTATTTGTTCGTCATGCTCTTTTTTAATACAGATTCCAGCAACATGAACTTCTGGCGTTTCCCGCCGCAACTCTCTTGTAACAAAAGAAGTTGCAATCTCCTTTGTTACAAGGCATTCTATAGGTTTTTCAATGCCTTTTACAGGATATGATTCTTCGGAGAACCTGTTTTTGTCTGCATCAGAAAAATTATATTTATCAAGAACAATACCGAAAGGACGTGCGACACTGCAAAGTCTTGAAGCTCTGTTTATTGTTCCGCCCAGAAAATCTCCGTCAATTTTTTTTACCGTGCCTCTTGTAACCCCCCAGCCAAGAAACAAATCTGTTTTCTGCCCGTATTTTCTGGCAAAATCTTTGCTGTAAGATTCAAATTCAGTTGTAACAGAATCTATTGATTTTATAATATCATTTGTAGCATTTGACGCTTTATCTATATCAGTCTCAAGCGTAAGCATTGCACCGTCACCGAGTTTTTTAATTTTATAGTCCGTAAAATGCGATTTCAAAGAATTATAAAATTTTTCTATTAAGACTGGAGCAAAGGCATATACATTCTGATTTTCAGACCATTCTGTAAAACCGCGAATATCTGTAAATATAGAGATTACATACGTTTCATTGTTCTTTCCGCTCATAAATACAAAGCCCTCTCACCGACATAGGGATAATCAAAATGTATCCATCAATTCGTAGCTATGTATATAATAGCATATATTGCAGTTTTCGGCGATTTTTCTTATAAAAATATACTGATTTTGGCAGAATCTGTCTATATGAGGAAACCGCACCCTGCACTTGAAATAAATCTTGGCTTTTTAACGGTTTTATCTGCAAAATGGGGTAATTTACCGCCGGAGGGGGAAAAGGGCGTTTTTAGGGCTGTTTTTGGCAAAACTGCAATTTGCAGGAATACGGCTTTTTTTATGATGTTTTGAACGGCTTTTGACGGCGGTTTTATATGCGTTTTATGGCTTACATGGTGAACCTTGAGACAACTCCGCGTACCAGATACAACGCTCTTAAGTCTTTTTTGTTCACGTTTGTATCGCCTGCATAGGTAGGGTTTATTGAGCGCAGAATTATATATTCTTCTGTCTTGCCAGATTACTTGGACTTTAAAAGACAGGGATGGAGTTGTAAAAGATTACGAGCATTTCTTCTGCCCTTTAATTATGGCTGCAGAACAGATTCGGCAGAAGATCAGAAATCTTACTTACCGTTATATGACTGGCGAATCAATTTTCCCGAAAGAGATTCTGCAATACGACCCGTACATTATTCGCGAGGCTTTGAACAATTGTATTGCTCATCAAGATTATTCAAAAGCTGGAAGAATTACTGTTCAAGAGCATGAGGACGATTATCTGATTTTCTGCAATTGCGGTGATTTTATTCCCGGCAGTATCGAAAATGTTCTGAAAGCCGAATACTCTGCAAGCAATTATCGCAACCCATTTTTAGCAACGGCAATGGTAAATCTGAATATGATTGATACTGTAGGCAGTGGTATCTTAAAAATGTTCCTTTCCCAGAAAAAACGCTGCTTTCCATTGCCTGATTATGACTTTTCAAATCATGAAGTACGCATGAAGCTTTACGGAAAGATTCTTGATATTGGTTATACTAAACGCCTTTTGAATGAAGATTTGTCTATTTCTGAAGTTCTAGAGCTTGATAAAAGGCAGAAAAAGTCAATTAAGAATGATTCGCCAAAGGCTACAGAAAACTACCTAGTAAATGATGAAAACAACGAAACTACCCAGAAAACTACCTAGAAAATATTTTCTGCAATAAAAGCGAATTCCTCAATAACACGTACAGAACTGGCAGAAATATGTGGAATATCTTCTGATGGCATAAAATGGCAGTTAAAGCAGTTACAAGAAAAAAACATAATCCGTCGTGTTGGTCCTGACAATGGCGGATATTGGGAAATTATTGATGACAACGTATAGAACTAACCGCCATGACAGCTTGTACAGTTTTGAAAGCATGGTATAATGTCCGCATGAAAATTGTTGTTATTGACGGACAGGGCGGTAAAATCGGCAGAATTAT
>CADBUT010000434.1 GCA_902797925.1 uncultured Spirochaetaceae bacterium | reverse complement strand
GCCTTGTTCATATAAGCCTGTGCGCCGGAGATAAGCTCGCCCATAAGACTGCGGTTCGCCTCGCTCTTGCTGTTTTCCATCAGATAGAACCACGAATCAACTACGTTCTGCGCCGTAATCTGCTTGCCGTCACTCCATTTGGCCTGTCTTAAAGTGAATGTGATGCGGCGCGCGCCTTTGTCAAGCTGCCACGATTCAGCAAGAGCCGGAACAGCATCGCCTGTAACCGGGTCTGGCGAAACAAGCCCTTCAAAAATGGCGCGGTAAATGCGCTCGTCTGCCGCCGTGCTGATTTCAGCCGGATTGAGCACCGGCTTTTCTGTACCGTTGGCGATTATAAATGTATTTGCATTTGTGTTTTTGATACAGCTTGTGCATGTTGCAGCAAAAACAGCAAGGGCAGCCGCCCTGATAAAAGTCTTGGCAATATTTTTCATGCGTCTATTTTAGCAAAAACTTGCACGTTTTTAAAGCACTGTGTTTAATAATGCACTTGGAAGGTGCAGGAACTTTTGACACTTGGAAGTGTCATGAACTCTTGAAGGAGAAGGCAAAACCCCTTCATCCGAGGCGCGGTTTTTCCTTCCCCTTCGACCCCATCCTTTCCCGGCACGGCTTAGGGCTACCGCCCTAAGAACCTGTATACAATCTTTCCTTCGATTGTGCTCCGCGCCCGATAGCATATGTACTAGTTGCAGATTAATCTGCTGCGAAAAGAACATTTACAAAATTTTTTCACAAAACTGAGAAACCGCGTGTTATAATCTGAAAATAGGAGTTGTCAAAAACTGTCATTCCGAACGCTACGCATCGACCGCACGCTCGCTACGGTCGAATGATTCGGAATCTGCGTTTGTAAAGCTACAAAGACTAAATCCAGTTTTCGTTTTACGAAAACTGGCAGGGTTTGCCGAACAAACTAGTCTTTTAAACAAGCTTGATGCAAACCCGAGATGCTGAGCGGAAAGCCGCCGAAGGCTAACAAGTTCAGCATGACGTGGGGTTTTTAGACATCTCCTAAAGGAGTTTTTATGAAATTACTATTTATAGAACGGGGGGGGTAAAAGCTAAATCCTTCTCTGTTAAGAAGTTATTAGTTTGTCTTATTCTGATTTGCTGCGCGTTTGTTGTTTTTGCGCAGGAAAGTATGCCTTTCACAAAAGGCATTGATATGATTACATGGTTTGAATCATGGCAAGAGGGTGAGATTCAGAATCTTAACAAATATGACGAAACAGATTTTGCCATGCTTAAAAGCATGGGCGTTGAGATTGTTAGGCTTCCCATTCATTTTGCAAATTATATGGAACCTGTCTACACCGGCAAAGTATACGATATAGTTTTTGAAAAGCTTGACCAGGTCTGTGACTGGGCAGAAAAGTATCAGATATATCTTGTCATAGACGACCATTCTTTTAATTCAATGGAAGAAGATAAAAATCCGCCTTCTGCAGAAAAATGCAAAAAGCATCTGCAGGCTGTATGGCCTCAGATTGCTCAGCGTTATAAAGACAGAAGCGAATATATCATTTATGAAATATTGAATGAACCGAAAGGTTTGGGTGATATTCCTGCCAAATGGTACAAAATCCAGCAGGAAATAATTGACGTTATCAGAACTTATGATACAAAACATTCGATTGTCGTCACTGTCGCAAGATGGTCTCATATAGACGATCTTGTAAGAATGAAGCCTTATAAAGACTCCAATCTGATATATACATTCCATTCTTATGAACCGGAAAAGTTCTGTGGACAAGGTTGTGCTTGGCTTGGATTACAAGGTGTCAAAAATGTTCCGTTCCCTTATGACAGATCTCGTATTTCTGAAGTAGAAACTAATCCTGAAAATGCTGAATGGGTAAAAGGTGAGATGCAAGGCAAGTACCAGCAAGAAGGAACTCCAAAATGGGTGTATCAACATATTAAAAAAGCGGCTGACTGGGGCAAAAAGAATAAGGTCAGGGTTTGGGCAGGAGAAATGGGCTCAGCCTGGTGGATAAATCCATCTGACCGTATTGCATGGATTACTGCGGCGGTAGCGGCATACAAAGCCAATAATATTCCTTATTGTGTATGGGGAATTGACGGCGATACCGGCTTTTTAAAAACAGGAGATGGACTGTTTCCTGATGATATAGATAAAGACGCACTGGAAGCTTACGGTTTTAATATGCCGGACGAAAGTCTTGTAGCAAAGAAAAAAGCTCGTTTCAATGATTTCCCTCAGAAACCTTATGTAGTTTACGATGGTCTTTGTGGAAAAGGAACAACTACAAAATTTGCTTGGTATACAAAAGCAGTGAAAGATAATGGAGCGCACGAATATTGTAGAAAGGCATTAAATCTGAAAGATGCTCATTTTAGGCTTTATCTTCCAAAACCAATTGCTTCTAAAGTGGCAGAATATCGTAACGACCTGGTCATAAGCTTTGCCGTAAAGTTTACTGACGCGCAACAAGACTTTAAACTTCATCTTATGGATTCAGATGGAGGAGAGGAACTGCCTCCATGGGAAAATACGGTCTATATAAAAGCATCTGATTATAAGATTGGAGAATGGGTAACTATTGAAGTTCCTATGTCACAATTCAAAGAAAACGGCGCATGGTCAGAAAAGATTAATAAATGGTTCAATCCGCAAGGCAAATTTGACTGGTC
>CADBUT010000433.1 GCA_902797925.1 uncultured Spirochaetaceae bacterium | reverse complement strand
GCAATATACAGTGATGGGGTTGCTCAAGCTCTTCAAATGTCATCCCGAACTTGGTTCGGGATCTTGATACTAATTTTCGAACAACCCCATGCCTCAACTTAAATCTCGATGCTTCTGCCTTCTTTTTTAAGGATGCGCTGAATTGCAAACTTTCCGGAAATAACTGCAACCGGAAGACCGCCAGGGCTCATAATCCACTGGCCGGCAAGATAAAGATTTTTCAAGCCTTTTACGGCACCTTTAACGCGGGCAGGCTTTGCGGAAGGTGTTGTAATGAATCCCATATAAGCACCTTTGTAGGCATGACAATATCTGTCATAAGTTTTCGGAGTCCAGCAGTCAAGAAGCTCAAGCTTTCCTTCAAGTTCCGGAAATTCCTTGACAATACGCTTTGAAATTTCTTCTGCAAGACGGGCCTTTTCTTTCTTGTAGTCTTCAGCAGAAAGACTTGCCCAGTAATTAAAATCATCTTCTCTCTGATTGATGTTTGTCTGAAGAACGGCTTTTCCTTCCGGTGCAAAAGATTTGTCATAACTGTAGTTCTTAACATAAAGTCTGCTGAAGGAATTCTTACCAATTTGAATAGGCTCACAATCAAAAAAGATTGTATCTTTTCCGGAAAAATCTGCGTCGATTGCAAAGGCTGTCTGAAAGCCGCTTGAAACAGGATATCCTTTTTTATCAGCATAGGCCTTCTTAAGAAGCTTCGGCATATATTTTTCATCAAGAAGATTACCGAAAAGAAATCTGGTATCTACAGCAGTGATAACTTCATCAGCAGAAACAACAGTTCCGTCTTCAAGTTCAATACCGCTTGCCTTGTTACCCTTCGTCACAATCCTTTTGACTGGCATTGAAGTATAAAGCTTTCCGCCCATAGCCTTGAATTTTTCTATCATTCTTAAAGACATTGCAAGCGAGCCCTTGAGAGGAATGTTTCCGTTTCCAGAAGCCATTGTTGCGTACGATACAATCAGGGAATAGGCAGTATAGCCCGCCGGAAGATAATCTGTCAGAAGCTTTTGTATCACAGGCGATTTGAAGCGCTGGGCGAGTTCTTCGCAGCTTATATTGCCGTATTCTTTCATAAGTTTGGGCATGTAAGGCATTGCTTTTCCCATCTCGATATAATCCTTGATTTTCATCATATCGAGCGGTTTTTTTGAAGGAACTTCACAGGTTTTTGCAAGTTCAACGAAATCAATAAACTTGTTGATTTCTGCTTCATCGTCAGGTGATTCTGCCAAAAGCTCCTCGCGGCTCTTTTCCAAATCATTCCAAAGGGAAACTTCTTTGCCGTTAAATCTTGAGGTGTAAAATTTTGGTGTGTCAGCGTATTCAGTGTTTTCGTCAATTGCGCCGACTGTCTTCCATACATTCCATAAATCTGTGTCGCGAAGTGTGCCGGTCAGCCAGTGGATGCAATTGTCTATATGATAGCCCTTGCGGTTCCAGCCCATACATTCGCCGCCGGCAACGGCATTTTTCTCGTAAATTACTGCTTCGTATCCTGCTTTTAAGGCGTAAACGCCTGCGCTCAATCCGGCGATGCCGCCGCCTATAATAACTATCTTCTTTGCCATTTCATTCTCCTTAAATCAAGCTGTTTATATGTTATTTGAATTATTTGTCCAAACCGGCTACGGCCGGATAATGTCCAAAAGCCAGTCTACTTCCGGCAGCGGCATTCCAGGGTTTGCGGCATGTGCTTCCATTACTCCCTGAAGGCTGCACCAGAATGCAGCTGAAAGCACAGGCGGGTCGCCTTTTCTTATGCAGCCGCTTTTCTGACCTTCTTCAATAATTTTTGCGGAAAATTCAATCTGATTTACAGATAAAGCTACATTCCTTATCTGCTCAGGGATTCCGGGGCGGCGTGCCTGATTCATAAGCACGAACATCTGCGAAATCCACGGCTGTGTTGCCGTAACTTCAAACAAACTGCGGATGAAAAACTCAAAATATTCAATCGGTGTGCTGTAAGAATTCTTTTGCGGGGTGTTTGTGCCTTCCAAGCCCATCTGCACAAGCGCAAGATAAAGCTGCTCTTTTGATTCGTAATAGTGGAACAAAAGCCCTGTGCTTATACCGAGTGCCTGCGAAATATCCGTTATTTTTGTTTCGTTAAAGCCTTTCGTAACAAAAAGCTCAAGCGCCTTAAAAAGAATCTGCCTGCGCCGTTCTTCCTTCTGTTCGTTCCGCGTCATAAACTGCCTGCCTAATTCGTTGAACAAATATTCAATGAACTTATGTTCAATATAAAGCGGAAATGCGGAATTGTCAATTGGTTGAATTAAAATTCAATGAAAATTTGTTCAATTTTCAGGAAAGATGAGGCTATATATGGAAATTTTCAGATAGATTATAAGCAAAGGCTGTTTTTCTAGTTTGCCCCGGCTTTTTCCAGACGTTCCCTGTTTTTACGGTTTGCGGTCTGAATGAGCAGTGCCATTGCCCATGTGACACCCAGCATCAGTAGACCGACAAACCATATTGTGTTTAAACCTCCATCAAGAAAACCGTACCAGTCATAAGTCTTTGAAGGGCGGCCGTTTTCCAGATGAAGCAATATGTTTATCGAATAAAAAATGGCGTAAATCAGCATCGGCACTGTGCCTGCAAATGTCTGTGCTGTGGAAATATC
>CADBUT010000432.1 GCA_902797925.1 uncultured Spirochaetaceae bacterium | reverse complement strand
CTGGAATCGGGTTACCCCAATAGCGGTTGCGGCTTATAGCCCAGTCGCGCGCGCCTTCAAGCCATTTGCCGAAGCGGCCGTTTTTCAGATGTTCAGGCTGCCATGTGATTTTCTGGTTTACTGCAACCATTTCGTCGCGGAATTTCTCAACGCGGACAAACCAGCTGCCGACAGCGCGGTAAATCAGCGGGCTTGAACAGCGCCAGCAGAACGGATAAGCGTGGAGAATCTGGTCTCTCTTAACGAGCTTACCCTCTTTCTTGAGGCGGTCCATTACGTCTTTATCGCAGTCTTTTACGAAACGGCCCTGATAATCAGGAACTTCTGCTGTGAATTTGCATTCATTGTCTACAGGGCAGATTGTCGGAATTCCTGTGCCTTTGAAGACCTTGTTATCGTCTTCACCGAAGCCAGGTGCGGTATGAACAATGCCTGTACCGTCTTCTGTTGAAACGAAATCAGCATTGAAAACACGGAATGCGCCGTTGTGCGGTTCCGTTCCGTCTTTGCCGTCATTAGGCTTATACAAATCAGCAAAATATGGGAAAAGCGGCTCATATCTAGTATCGATAAGCTCCGCGCCCTTCTTTTTCCAGACAATCTCGCATTTAGACGGATCTTTGTAATAAGCATGAAGTCTGCTTTCTGCAAGAATATAGTATTCATCGCCGTCATGCACTTTTACATAATCGATATCTGGCCCCATTGTAAGACCGAGGTTTGACGGCAAAGTCCACGGTGTTGTTGTCCATGCAAGAAGATAAGTGCTGCCATTTGTCATATCCGGGTCTTTAGCTTTTGGGCCGGCTTCTGTTACCTTGAATCTGATTGTAATTGCAGGGTCGTGCACATCTTTATAGCCGCCCTGTGCAAGCTCGTGGTTTGAAAGCGGTGTTGCACATCTTGGACATGTCGGCAGAATGTAGTGACCTTCGTATATAAGGCCTTTATCCCACAAGCTCTTGAAAACCCACCAGATTGATTCCATGTAATCCGGGTTCATCGTCTTGTAGTCATGCTCAAAATCTACCCAGCGGCCAAGCCTTGTAATTGTTTCCTGCCATTCTTTTGTATAGCGCAAAACGCTTGAACGGCAGGCTTCGTTAAATTTGTCTACGCCGTATTTTTCGATGTCAGTCTTTGAATTAAGGCCAAGCTCTTTTTCGATGAGATTCTCAACTGGAAGACCGTGGCAGTCCCAGCCGAAGCGGCGCTCTACTTTCTTGCCCTTCATCGTCTGATAACGGGGAATAATATCTTTTATAGTGCTCGGCAAAAAGTGGCCGAAATGCGGAAGGCCTGTTGCAAATGGAGGGCCGTCATAAAAAACATATTCAGGAGCACCTTCGCGCTGTGAAATTGACTTTTTGAAAATATCATTCTTTTCCCAAAACTTTAAAACTTTTTCTTCCTGTTCCGGGAAATTGACTTTTGGATCGACTGATTCGTACAAAATATTCCTCCAGATAAGCATAAAAACTGCTTACACTATTTTTCACTATTATCAGCAATTATGCCACAAACAGACAATTTATTCTATAGGGTATTTTGAAACATTTAATATATTCTTTGCAGCGGTAATTGGATTATCGAATTTTGCAGTCAGGCTGACCATACAGGCATCAATTATATGCAGTCAGTATAATCAGCTTAAATCTTTTACTCGTCGTCATCTGGCAGAACGCTCTCTTCGTCTTCTTCTGACAAAGAAACTGCATCAAAGTCCATTTTCTGCTCTTCTGGAATTACAGAATAAACGTACATTGAAATTATCTGCCGTGTATGTTCTTCCACGCCAGAAGCCTGAAAATGAAGTCTTGACTGATTCATTTTTTGATTGAATTCAACACTCTTAACGACACCGCTCATTACAATCGTCTGTTCGCCAAGCTTGAACTGAATCTTTACAGGCATTCCTTCAACGCCTTTTCCGCCGATTCTTACAAGCGCGCCGTCTTCTGATAAATCTTCAAGAAGGCATTTTATTCCGGGTTCAAGTTCAATTGTCTTTATGTTCTTCGTGCGCGGATCTGTAAGAAGATACAAATCTGCCATAATAGAGCATGGGCAGCGGATGCTTCTTCGCTTCTGTGAACGCTGTAAATTGCTCGTCTGATCCAAAAACAGTACAGGTCTGCCATGATAATGCCCTACACCATGAACTGTAGTATCAAAAATATAGCCTGCATCGTTTTTGCGCCAGAAATATACAGTTATTTTTTTATTGCGCCAGTCATAACATCTGTATTGAGGTTTTGCAGGTTCCGGGTATGTAACAGTTATAACACTGTCATTTGTCAATACCATTGCAGAAAAGATACCGTTTGAAGGCAGAACAATTCTAAAGCGCTGCCCTGGACGGATAAATGCTGTATTTTTCAAGCCCGTCTTTAACGGAGGGTCTAATTCGATTTTGCTTCTGTAGGCATAAAAACTATTCAATAATTCAGCTGTATGCGGATCATTAATTGAACCAATGTTATTTGCTATTTGAACAACAAGTGCAATAGCCCTGTTTATTGCAGGTACAGACCAAAAGAGAACTGTCGGTTCTTCTACCTCTGCCATTTTGGCAAGTTTCCAGACAAGCCTCATCTGCTTAAAAGAAAAGCCGGAATCAAAACCTGTTGAATAGAAGTCTATAATTTTTTTCAGATTCATTTTATCTAACCTATTTCTATCTTTACAAAATCACTAAATTATAATACCACATAATTAATGAAAAAACAGTCATTTATTTTGCATTTTTTGCTATTTTTTGCAGTTTTTCTCTATTGTTTTATTCCCCCGATATTTACATATCAAAAAGCTGAACCGATTTTTTTCCCAGATTATTCTTATCTGGCTTTTCTGCTCAGTCTTTTGTGGAGCGCAGTCTGTCTGTCCGCTGTATATAATCAAAAATACGGAAACTCCTCGTTCAGCTCAACCGGCATAAGGCATTTTGTGGTTTTTGCAAGCATAAAATTTCAGATTAAGTTCCGTAAGTGCATAAAGCATTACAAGCAGGGCATTCTCACGCTGCTTTTGCTTTTTGCAAGCGGTTTTATCACCCATTTTTTTACAAAGACTGAAAAAGTCTTAATTCCGCAGAAAACACCGCTTGAATGGGTTTTGTTTTTTGCGCTTACCTGCTTTTTCGCATCGGCAGAAGAAGTGCTTTACAGATATTATCTTCCGCACACATTTAAATTCTTTTTAAACGGAATTTACCGGAACACAGAAGCAAAATCAAAAACTTTTCTTGTTGAAGCTGGAGAATTCTTTGCCGTTCTTCTTTTTGCACTTGCACACCGTTATTTGGGCATAGCCGCAATTATTCACGCCTTTATTTCCGGCGCACTTCTCCGCTGGAACATAAAAAAAACAGACACTCTGATAAGTGTCTGTTTGATTCATAGTTTATATAACTGTCTTATTTTTGCTTTTTATCTTCTATAAAAGTCTGTAAAGTTAAAGCTTATGAAAGCTGAAGATAAATCTGGTCTGCAAGACCGAAGCCGGCAGATTTTGTAACCGAAGTTGCAAGCTCGTCATAGAGCATGTCTTCGTACATATTCTGGGCATATTCGTTCTGGCTGCCGCCGAGGTTTGTCTTTGTAATTGTATTCCGCATAGAAGACAGCAGAATCTTTACAAAATAAGACTCAAGCTCAAGAGACTGCTTGTAAAGGCGGCTTGTTCTGTCAATCATTTCATTTGAAGAAAAACCATGCGCACCAACAGCATTAGCGGCAGCACCAACAGGGCGCGAAGCCTTGTCAGCCGGCGTATTGAAAGCATCAGCAAGAGAAGATGTATAGTCTCCGTTAATTCTGCCGTCTTCTGCAATCTGGCTTGATGAAAGAGTGCTTTTGCTTTCAGAATTTATGCCAGCCTGAATGCCGTCAATCAAAGACTGAAATTTATTCATCTCCTGCTGCATCTGAGCAGCTGTTGAAGCAGAGTTTCCGCCTACACCGCCTTTCGGTACATTAACATTATTTGAACTGAAAGTCTGAAATGAAGCGATGTCTAAACTTGATGCCATTTATTCTTCCTTTACACTTTTACGCTGAACTAGCGTTTAAGATTTGTTGCCGTAGAAAGCATGTTGTCGCTTGTCTGAATTGCCTTTGAGCTGAATTCATAAGCGCGCTGTGCAACAATCATCTGAACCATTTCGTTTACAGCCGAAACATTTGACATTTCAAGGAACTTGTGATGTGTCTCGCCCATTCCTTCAAAGCCAGGTCTGCTTGCAATCGGGTCACCTGAAGCATTTGTTACCTTAAAGAGGTTGTCACCGTCTGCGGCAAGACCAACCGGGTTCGGGAATCTGTAAAGTTCAATCTGGGCTACATCAACAGGGTCGTCTGAACCTGCAACTTTTACTGTTACGCGGCCGTCGCGGCTGATTGCCAATGTTTCAAGTCTGAAACCTTCCGGCATGATAATTTCAGGCATTACGCGCAAACCGTTTGATGTTACAAGCTGACCGTTAGAGTCAATCTTGAAAGAGCCGTCGCGTGTATAAGCGTAGCTGCCGTCATACTGCTGAACTCTGAAAAAGCCTTCGCCTTCAATAGCAAGGTCTGTTGAATTCAGTGTGCTCTGCAATGCGCCCTGGTCAAACATGCGCTGTGT
>CADBUT010000431.1 GCA_902797925.1 uncultured Spirochaetaceae bacterium | reverse complement strand
TTCGCTGACTTCTTATAAGCAGGCAGCTGATATGATTAAGTCCATTGATGCAATGAATATGCCTACATGCTTTATAAAGCTTACCGGCTTTATAAACAGTGGTGTAAAGCAGAAATCACTTCAGAAATTCAAATTTATCAGACAGCTTGGCGGAGCTTCGGCATTCAACAAAATGATTGATGATACAAAGAACTGTTCGCCAAAGCTTTATCTGGACGGTCAGGTGCAGTATGCGTTCCTGCCGGGTGCAAATGACGGCTTCAATTATTTCAGCCATTCTGCACGTTTTTCAAGCACCGAGGTCTGCGAGCTGAGCGAATACTCGCCGATCTGGTACGGCAAGCGTGACGATGTAGACTATTACTATCTTTTGAAGCCTGAAATCAGCAGACAGGCTGCGCTTAATCTCAGCTCTAATGCGGCAAAGCATAAGATCCAGGGCGTTTCGTTTAGAGACACCGGCTACCAGCTTTCGGCTGACTATAACCCGCGCAAAAAGATAAGCCGTGCCGCTGTAAAAGATATGCAGCTTGAAACTTTGAGCGAAATCAAAAAATCAGGTCTGGGCATTATGATTAATGCCGGTAATGTTTATGCTGTAAAAGATGCAGACTGTGTTACCAATATGGTTTTCCACGGCAATGATTATGCAATTTTGGATAAGCATGTTCCGTTTTATCAGATTGCGCTGCACGGCAATGTAACTTTTACAGGTTCTTCAATAAATATTGCAAACGAGATTCAGCAGAATATTCTTGAATCTGCGGAGTGCGGTGCAGGTCTTGCATTCACCTTTATTGCAGAATCAGAAAAACGTATACAGGAAACTGAGTTTACAGAATATTATGCTTCTAATTTTGCCAACTGGCAGGATAAAATGAAGGATATTTATTCACGCTATAACTCTGAAATGAAAAATATCTGCAATGCCAGAATTGATAACCATGAGTTCATCAGTGATGATGTTACTCTGACAACCTTTGACAATGGTTATGCAGTACTTGTCAATTTTGGCTATGTTGATTTTGAAACTCCTGACGGTGTTTCAATTCCAGCCCGGGATTATAAGGTAATGGAGGCCCGCTGATGCTGTTTAGTAAGAAAAAGAAAAGAGTAGGGCTTACACGTCACCGAGCCCGTCTTGGTTATGCATTTATAAGTCCGTTTATTATAGGCTTTATCTTCTTTATGATAAAACCGTTGTATCAGTCTCTTACAATGAGTCTTTCGGCTGTTGATGTTTCTGTAAACGGCTTCATAATGGAATGGAACAACTACGGAAACTATGTAAGAGCTTTTACTGTTGACCCTGAATTCAACAGAATGCTTGTTACATCAATTGCGACAATGTTCTACCGTTCTCTGGCTACTATAGTTTTCAGCTTCTTTGTTGCGCTGCTGCTCAACCAGAAGTTCAAAGGACGCGCACTTGTCCGCTCAATCTTCTTTTTGTGCGTTATTCTTTCTTCCGGCGTTCTTGTCGGACTTGAGTACAATAACGCGCTGCTTTCACAGCTTAAGGCTACAATTGAAGAGCAGGGCAGCTCTAATACAATTACCGCTGTTCTTGAGGAGATTCTTGTTTCAAATACAGGCGGTGTAAACGGCATAAGCGGCAAAGTTTTCAAGACTCTTTTTGAAATAATAGATTCGATTTATGACGTTGCCATGGCATCCGGCATTCAGATTATTATCTTCCTTTCAGGTCTTCAGAATATTTCGCCAAGTATGTATGAAGCCGCAGACATGGAAGGCTGTACAAGCTGGGAACGCCTCTGGAAAATTACAGTTCCGATGGTAAGCCCGCTTCTTTTGGTATGCTGGGTTTATACAATCATTGACTTCTTTACAAAGTCAGACAACGTAATTATGAAAAAGATTAACGATGTTATGATTGGTCAGCTTAACTACGGTTTCAGTTCTGCTTTAGCCTGGATTTATTTTATTGTGGTTATGGCTATGATTGGATTGACTTCTTTGATTATCTCTAAGGTGGTATATAACTATGATTAACAATGATTTTTGGGCAAGAAATGAAGCATCTGACGGCATTTTGCTGAGAGAGACAATAAAGAAATACACATTATCGATTTTCCGCGGAATTCTGCTTTTCGGAATGTGCTTTTTGATTTTGCAGCCAATTCTGAATAAGATTTCCGTAAGCTTTATGGCTGAAAAAGACTTGTACGACACAACAATTGTTGTTCTGCCTAAAAACTTTTCAGTTTTGAACTATAAAGTTGCATCTACAATAATGGACTACAAAACCTCTTTGTTTAACAGTCTTTGGGTTTCAACACTTGTCGCTGTTATTCAGGTTTTTATGTGTTCTCTTGTCGGCTACGGCTTTTCAAGATTCCAGTTTCCGTTCAAGCGTTTCTGGTTTTTCTGTGTAATTCTTGTAATTATAATTCCGCCGCAGACAATCTCAACGTCTTTGTATCTGCATTTCAGGTTCTTTAATATATTCGGGCATACGGTAAACCTGCGCGGCTCTATGCTGCCGTATCTGATGATGTGCTTTACGTGTATGGGCTTGAAAAACGGTCTTTATATTTACATGATACGCCAATATTTTATGGCTTTCCCGTTTGAGCTTGAAGAAGCAGCTTATGTTGACGGCTGCGGTCCGCTTTCAACATATATCCGCATTATGATTCCCGGTGCAAAACCGATCCTTACATCATGCTTTTTGTTTGCTTTTGTTTGGCAGTGGACAGACTCTTTCTATACGGATTTGTTCCTTGGAAAAATTAAGCTTTTGTCTACACAGGTTGCAACTCTCGGCGACAGATTTGCACAGTACATGATGAACGCTTACGGTATGCCGACTGTATCTATCGGCTATACCAACGCAATTGTTGCTACCGGTGTTTTGATTACGCTTATTCCGCTGCTTGTGCTGTATCTTTTTGCACAGAATCTCTTTGTAGAAAGTTTGACTTCTACAGGCGTAAAAATGTAAGACAGGCGGCTGCTTTTGCGTGAGTTGTAAGAATGCGGCGCACGCAAAAGAATTTTACAAAATCGCCGTTTGATGTTAGGCTTTATCAGAACGGCAAAAAAATTTGGTAATAAGAGCTGTCCGAAAAGTGTTGTCATGCTGAACTTGTTTCAGCATCTGTTCCGTAAAGGTGCAGAGATTCCGAATCAAGTTCGGAATGACATATAATTCAGCTTGATAGGCAGCTTTTGGTTTTCTCTGTATGGAGGAAATATAGTAAGGAGGCAAAATAATATGGTTAAAAGAGCATTAAAAGCGGTTCTTTTTATCGGTCTTGCTGTTCTTTTTGTTTCTTGTGGTAACAAAAAGAATTTAACAGAAGAAGAAAAGGCTTTGTTCAAGGAATACAAAAGCGTAAAACTCGCAAAAGATCCTGAAACAAAAAAAGTCTATGATTTCGACGGCATGCACATTATCATCGGCGACTTCTGGTCACCAAGTGATGGTGCTGACAATGCTGAAGCAGTTAGCCCTGCTGATGAAGATGCAAAAAGATTCCATAAATTCTTGAAGAGCGCTTACAATATGGACATCGATTCTTATGGTATCGGCAGCTGGGGGGCACACCCACAGACAGTTGCAAACTTCTGTACAACAGGCGGCGACGAAAACTACATTTTCGTTATTGATGCACGTTCAGTTTCAACAGGTTTGAAAGGCAATCTTTTCTATGATTTGTCAACAATCAAATCAATTGACTGGAATGACCCGAAATGGGACAAAGCTACAAAAGAAATGACTAGCAAGAACGGCGGTTTCTATGGAATGCGTGCACTTGCTTCTGAACCACGCGGCGGTGTTTTCTTCAACAAACGTCTCTTGAAAGAAGCTGGTATTGATCCGGAAGAAATCTACGATTTGCAGAAAGAAAAAAAATGGACATGGGAAACATTCGAAGACATGCTGAAGAAGACAACCCGTGACCTTGACAACGACGGTGTATTTGATACATACGGTATGGCTAACCTTTCTACAGAATTCTGCTATCTCGCAGCTATGTCAAACGGCGGAAGCTACATCGGTAAAGATTCAAACGGAAAATACTTCAACAACATCGGCAACGAAAAGACTCTTGAAGCTTTGAGCTGGGCTGCTGATATGAAACGCAAATATGAAAGACCACAGCCGGAAGGCGCAAACTGGGACTGGATGTATGCTTCATTCATCAACGGTGAAGTTGCTTTCCAGGTTGACCAGCAGTACCGCGTTGGCAACATCGCTGGCATGCAGGACGACTGGGGCTTTGTATGTTTCCCACTTGGACCAAAAGGTGACGGAAAATACGGAACATTGGCACAGGACAACGTATATGTAATTCCTGGCTGCTATGACAAAGAACGTGCTGAAAAGATTGCAAAGGCTTTTGACCTTTACACAACAGAAGTTCCAGGCTACGATGCAACAACATGGAAAGAAGACTACTATTCAAGATTCCGTGATGCACGTGCTGTTGATGAAACATTGCAGTTGATGCGCGACAATCCAGTTCCACGTTATGACACGATGATTATCGGTATCAATCAGGTTGGTAGCGTTATTTGGAACGTTTACGGTGGCGGACAGACAGCTCAGGAAGCTTATGAAGCTACAAAGAACGAATACCAGAGCTTGATTGACGAAATGAACAAATAACTTAACTGGTTATAAAAGGCTGCTTCGAAAGAAGCAGCTTTTTTCTTTTCGCGGCAGTTTAATCTACGAATAAAGATTATTCGGCGAAAAGTGCCGCTTTTTGCATGAGCAAAAACCGGCAGACTGTACAGCACAAAAAGCGCCCCTTTTCGCTGAAAGAACTTCAATTATAAAATAAACTGTTGCGAAAAGTCTTACTCAACTTTGAAAGTGAACAGTGCTTTTCTGTTCGTATTATAAATCGATAAAGAAGTTAAGCCTTCTGGAATTTGAAATTCAAGTTCATACAATTCGGTCTGAAGATTTTTCTTTGACCATTTGACAGAATCAGGCAGTAAAATATAGAAATTCGTGTAATCGCTTGTCTGCACTTCAAATTTGTATGTTTCACCCTGTTTAAGGCAGCCTGTCACAGGAGAAACCAAATTTGTATTTGCGGATGTTCTGAATTCCCTTTCTTGAAGCGGATAGCGGAGATTATCTCTGCCGTAGCCTTCATAAGAATCAGCACATGAAACATAAAACGAAAATATTTCCTCTGTAAAGACGGTGCCTTTCGGATAGAGCAAATCGAAAATCCTGGTGACAGTCCGCAATTTCTGTGTGTCAAAAGGATCATCTGCGTAATAGTATTTGCCGTTACGCTGAATCTTGTAAAAAGCATCTTTAAATATTTGCAGTTCTCTTGCTGAAACGCGGTTAGCGGTATATGCTTCCTGAAGTTTTGGAATATAGATTTCCTCAACAGTTTTAGAATCAACAGAAAACGGGAACGGCCGCTTTGACTGCATGTAAAAGCGTGCCTTATATTCATTTTTGTCAGGCACATCTACAATCGGGGTGATTATTCCCGCGCGCTTGTTCAGCCATGTTGCGTTCTCTACAATCTGACCGTTCTTTGTAAAAAGTGTAGTTGCCATATATGCTTTGGGCGTTCTGCACTTAAGCTCAAAAGAGAATTCACTGTCAATTTTGTTGAAAAATGCAAGCTTATTGTCTAAAAGCGAAAAACCGTAATCAAAGAATTTGCCCTCAAGCTTCGGTTCTTTTTCAAACTGGTCTGCTGAAACTACAGGCGCATAAAATTGAAAAGCATCTTCTTTCGGCAGGTGAGTATACAAAAATGAACGTGAATCCAAAAAGAGATATTCTGAAGAATAGCATCTTATAAAGGCTTTTCTTTCAAGATAGCCGGTATCCCACGTTACATCAATTAAATACCATTTAGACTCAATATTCACAGCATTCCAGCTGTGTTCTACGGTTTCAGAAAGGTGGCCGTTGTAGCCATAACCTTTTGCAAAGCCGTCAATTGACACACACTCAAAGCCTGCTAAGGTGCACATTTCTTTCATCAATGCGGAAAAACCTGTGCTTATTGCTTTTCCTGTTTGAAGCACTTCGCAGTAATTCTGCTTTTTGCTGCTGTCTTTGAAAAACAAATCAGTATCATAATCAATATTATAGCAGATCCAGTCATGAAGCACTTTGACACGTGCAAAATTATCGCTTGCACCTTTTATTAAATAGCTGACCAATTCTTTAAGATTTGTTTCAGGGTCTTGTGTTACTTTCTCTGAAAGATTTGCAGGCACAGAACCCACTTTCAGATGGATTGTGTCAGTTCTGTATGCTGCGGCTTTTGTGTCTTCGCTGCTGTATAAATCTATTGTCCGTTTTGCCTTTGCTTCAAGAACACTGTCTGCGTTTTTTGAGTTTATATATTCATAAAGAAATGCACAGTTGCCTTGTCTGATTGCATTGTTTACAGCTGTTGTATCATCGGCTGTGTCAGCAAAAGCAAAAAACACACAGAATAGCAGGGCGATAATTAGACAACATCGTTTCATAGTATTTAATTATCGTCAGTTAGCGGGTGTTTCATAAAACGAAGTGCTGTTAGAAAAGCACAGG
Source organism: uncultured Spirochaetaceae bacterium (assembly GCA_902797925.1). Lineage (GTDB taxonomy): Bacteria > Spirochaetota > Spirochaetia > Treponematales > Treponemataceae > UBA1240. The sequence continues at coordinate 3,584 of CADBUT010000431.1, read as the reverse complement.
TTGCGGTGCAAGCTCTGCTTTTCCTGCTTCAAGTTCTTTTTCAGTAGGAAACCATGCGTAGCTTCCGGTTTTATTTTCAGACAAGTCTTTGAAGAACTGAGCCTTATCACATTCAGAAGGTGTTTCATTTCTTTCAAATTTAGTGATAAGCCATCTGTCTTTTATAAAAGTCAGTTCAAGCGAATCTTTGTACGCAACAATGGTGATGGTTTCCGGATTGTCTGTATAAACAAGATAATATTCAGCGTCAAAGTGCTCATTTGTTCCATTTTCAATGTTTAAAGGAAGTGCCTGTACATTCTGAAACCAGTCTGCGCTTGAGCTGCTTTCAATGCCGTTTATCTTCAGACGTGTAATGCCGTAGACGCTTGTTCTCTCTGGATTTGCTTTGATTATCCATTGAGCTGGTGTCATTATGCCCTGACCGCTGTTATAAGCTGACTGCATTTTGCTTGTAACATAGAGATTTGTCACAATGCCTTTAATTTCTTTTCCGGCAGCTTTTGAAATACATTCCTCAAGCCTGACTGTTTCAAGATGATTCAGCGAAGAATAAAATGATTCAACAACTTGAAAAGCTGTCTGGCCTTTTGTTGTAGGGCGTGACATTTCAGTATTTACTATAGAAAGAATACCGGCTGTAACAAGAATAACCGCTATGAATACAGCTGCTATCTGTGCAAAATGTTTGCGGAAAAAGCGGCTTCTGCCTATTCTTTTTGATATTTTGCTGTATGCCTTGTCTTTTATTTCTTTTTGGGCTGTTTTAGATTCAGCCTGATAAACGCCTGAAATGTCTTCTCCGAATATGCCTAAAAGCCGCTTCAAAGTAGGGCGGAATTTAATCTTGCCTTTCAGAGCCGTATCAAGAATTTCAGCATTATCTTTGGAAAGCGGGCAGAGGTATTCAGCCGGAACAAAGTAGCTGTCCAAAAAGTCGTCTGCCAATTGTTCCGGTGAGTCTGAATTGTATGGGCGGTGGCCGGTGATAATTGTGTAAATCATTACAGCGGCAGAAAATGACGGCATCTGCTCAATAGGCAGAATTGACTGCCGCCAGCTTTCTGTGTATTCTGCTGCCTCGCTCTGTGAGCGCATGGCTATAGAGCGGGTAACAAGCAGTTCCGGCAGAAACAGGATTCTTCCGTCATCGGCATATATAATGCCGACTGCGCCGCAATTCGGCAGCATAAGCTTCTGCTTTTCTGCCTCACGCATTGCCTTGATTATGCGGAAGATTTTTGACCACGCATCAAGCTGTGTCTGATTTGGTTTTGTGCAGATTTCAGTGCCTTTACATGCTTCCTCAACTTCTTTAAGAATCTGATAAGCTGTAACACCTTCTAAGCCTTCTCCCAAAAGCTCGAATTCACCGTCTTCATTTGCGGCGGTGTCTTCAAAAAACCATTTTGAAAACTCAAAAGAACCGCCTTCGGCTTCTTTTGCAATATATCCTTCAGCTTTCATGTGCTGCATCATATTTGCTTTTGCAAATTCCCTGTCGGTCATTGCTGTGTGCAGAATGATGCGGTCACCTGTTTCTATAATTTTGCCCATGCCTATCTGCCTTCAGATGAATAAAGGTATTTGAAATACTGCATTTCAGTTGAATAAGTTGTGTCAAACTTAGGCAGAGTCTCTTTATAAGATTCAAGGCTCTTCCAGAAAGCGTAGAATTCAGGGTCTTTTGCGTAAGCTTCAGCATAAATGCGTGTGGCTTCTGCATCGGCAGCACCTTTCACTTCTTCGGCTGTCTTATATGCTTCAGAAAGAATTGCGCGCTTTTCGTTTTCAACTTTACCGAGCCATTTTGCTTTTTCAGCTTCACCCTGTGAACGGTAGAACTGTGCAATCTGGTTTCTGTCCTTAATCATTCGGTTGTAAACGCTTTCAGTCATTTCGTCAGAGTATTTAATCTGACGCGGAACAATATCGATAAGCTCAATGCCGTAGTCTGTAATGCCTTTGCGTGCTTCTTCTGCCATTTCAAGGCTGAGCTGGCGTCTGCCTTTGAGCACGTTTTCCGGTGTTGTAGAAGTTGCCTCAAGCTCGCGGATTTCCTGTGTGTCAGTTTCTCCGTCAGCAGCAGGTACAGAATGATTTGTGATAATCAGATTTGAAGAGCGCACAACTTCGTTGAGCGTATTCTGGCCTACAATCATGCGTGTAGCTGAATCGATGATGTCGCTCAAGCGGTTATAGCCTGTGTCGAGCGTCTTAAAAGACTGATAGAACAGGCGCGGGTCAGAGATGCGCCAGCGTGCAGTTGTATCAACTACGATGTACTGCTTTTCTTTTGTCGGAATCGGCTCAGGGTCACCGTCAAGCGAAAGAATGAGCTTTGGATAGACAATCACTTCATCGATGAAAGGCACTTTGAAGTGCAGACCTGCGTCTTCATGTGATGTGATGAACTGACCGAAGCGCGTAACAACAACCTGTGTGCCTTCTTCAACAACAAAGAAAGGCCCCATTGCAAGAAAAATTATGACCAGAACGGCGAGTACGCCCAATGTTATTATAGTCTTTTTCATTTCTTTTCCGCCTTGTCAGTAAGATTTTTAATAGGAAGCATATTGTCAAGCTTGCTGTCGATTAAAGTGCTGTTCTGCTGTTCGTTGAAGACAGATTCCATTGCTTCAAGATAAAGCCGTTCACGCGTAACTTTAGGCGATTTTCTGTATTCTTCGTAAACCGCATTGAAACGGGCAACATCACCCTGCGCCCTGTTAATGCGCTCCGAAGCATAACCTTCAGCAACAAGCACCTGCTGATTAGCTTCACCTTGCGCGCGCGGAATCTCGGCGTTGTAGACTTCTTTACCTTCGTTGATGAAGCGGTTTTTGTCCTGAATTGCCTTGTTTACGTCGTCAAATGCCTGCTGAACGCCTTCCGGCGGAACAATGTTCTGGAGCTGAACCAGAATTACGTTGATGCCGAGCCCGAGCTGCTTGAAGTTTTCGTTCATAAGCTCAAGCGCCGAAGTCTGAATCGCGGAGCGTTCAGATTCCATTGTGTCAAAAGCCCTGTCGCCTACAAGTGTGTTGATTACAGACTGCGAAATATCGCGGATTGTCTGCTTGCGTTCCTGCACGTTAAAAAGCCATGCAACCGGGTCAACAATGCGGTACTGAATACTCCATTCAACGTCAACGATATTGAGGTCGCCTGTAAGCATTGTAGATTCTTTTGTGATGCCGTTCTTGTACTGATTGACCTGACCGGCCTTAATTGTCTGAAAACCGAACTGTTCGGTCTGTACTACTTTAATTGGAACATTGTAGCTTCTGTCGATTCCAAATGGTGCTTTTAAGTGAAGGCCTGCACCGACAGTCTTGTAGTATTTGCCGAAGCGGGTAATGACTGCCTGTTCAGTGTCATCAACCTTGAACATTGTTGTTCCGGCTAATGCAAGCACCAGCACGATGATGACCGCAAAAACGAGCGTTGACGCCCCGAATTTGCTTTTCTTTGGTTTGTTTTCAGTTTGGTCCATGTCGGGCTCCTAAAAATTCAAGATACTTTGATAATGTAAATATACGAATAAAAGCATAAAAAGAAAAGGTATTTTGCAATAGATTTAT
>CADBUT010000430.1 GCA_902797925.1 uncultured Spirochaetaceae bacterium | reverse complement strand
CTGGTAAAACATTTCAATTTTCTTCAACTGAATATCCAGAAAGCAATCAATTAGACTTTAATGGTACAGTAACTTCTACAGGACCATGGTATGTGGCGGCATACGCTGTTTCTGTATCACAATCACAAACTTCTCTGATGCCAGACGTTTTTTCAGTGCCCAAATATTTGGGTTACATAAGAATCTATTATTAGTACAGTATTTTACAAAGCCGGCACTTGTGCTGTTATTCTGTCTGATCAGAATCTTCGTCTTCTGACTTTATTACAAAGCTTCTCGTATTTGTCGAATAACTTCCATTGATTATTTTCCAGTAATAGAAGCCAGGCTCTAACTTTGTAGAGAGCTTGAAGGCTTCGGTTTTGATTTTCGCGTCAATTACCGGATTGTCAAAGTTTGCGTTTGTTGAAACAACAAAACGGCTGTCAATCGGCATGTTTGTTTCAATGGCGAATATTGCTGAAGATAATTCTTCCTGTGTAAGCGTAATGTTGTTTTCCGGCGAAACTGCCTTAAAATAAGGCGTGTGTGCAAGCGGATAGAATGATTTTACTTCCGTGAACGGTGCTGTGTTTCCATCTTTGTCTATAAATGTAATTGCCCAGTACCAGTATTTGCCCTCTGTAATGTTATACTGGCTTGTATTAAGTGAATAATAAGTCTTATCGCAGGAAATTTCTGCAACGGGGTTTTTGAGCCGCGGATTGTCAGCAATTTTTAATATGTAAGAAACAGCGCCGTTAGAAGAAGCCCAGTTAAAGAGAATAGGCTGTCTGTCGTTTGCGGTGTATGCAATGTAGTTGTCTTCCGGCTTGTATGTAACAACCGGCGTAAGAGAAACAGGTTTTTGAACACTAAACGTATTTGCAGTGCCTAAACTTACAGAAGCCTGAATTGAATCGTCGTAAATTGGACTGACCTGCCAATACCATGTGCCTGATTCAATTAGTTCAAGCTTGGCTTCTGTTTTGGCTGTTGTGTACGTGATGGCAGGATTTTGCATCTCTTGATTGTCAGCTATCTGAAGCTCGTAGCCTCTTGCAAGCTCGTCTTTTGTCCATGAAAAATGAATGCCGTTCTGGGCGGCCTTGTAGGTTAAGCCCACATTATTGACCGGCTGCAATTTTTTGATTGGCGTAATAGAGAAAACAGAAACCGAACCGTTCAAAATAGATTCATTGTATATTTCATCATCTTTTGAAACTGGATATGCCTTCCAATAAACGGTACGGTTAGGAAGCGTAAAAACAGTTTCCTGTGTATCAACAGTCTGGTTCTGATAAGGATAGATTCCGTCTTTATCATAGGAAAGTTCAATCTTTGTTAATGTGTCCGGCTCATAGTTCAGAGTCTTCCATGAGAAGAGCAGTGTAGCAGTCTCATTGTCATTTTTGATGATTTTCTGTGATACTTTCGGGTTTATCATAATAATGGCAGGGTTTTTAACCTGGTGGCCTTCGCTGTCCATTACAATCTGAGTACCGGCATTAAGTTCTATAATTGAACCGTCGCTCTTGTTCTGGCGCACAGTACCTTTTTCAACAGAAACGCTTATGAGATGATTTGAATTAGCTGCCGCTGCCGGATTTTCCAATGTTCCGTCTGAAAGAACCACCGGTGTTATGGCATCATCTGTCTGAGGCAAAAAGTCAGGCTGAATATTCATAGAAACAATTGAGTCTTTGCTTATTTCAAGTGTTTCGCGGCCAGCTCTTAAAGTAATATTTTTCGGTGTTTTAATCGAAACTGTACCAGAAGTAATCTTTAAGTTAGCAATGTCTGATTCAGGAAGAATTTCAATTAAGCTGTTGTGCGACATATTGATGATTGTGCCGGAATCAAAAGTAATTTCTGCCTCGGCAAGAGCTGTTGTGCGCACAAAGTCGCCGACATAAAGCGGTGTATTTTCGCGGATTATATCCCAGACAAGACGGTCTCTAAAGCGCCTTTGTACAGATTTGCTTCTGTGGGTAAGGCAAGCTATAGGTTTTTCGTCTGTACGGAGATTTGTTTTGTAGACATCATGGAAATAACCTATAAGAGAGAAAATAATGCCCAGTGAGCAAACGAGAATGATAATCTTGTCAGAGTTTTTGAATAGAATATTTCTTTTCTTCTTCATTGATGTCCACTTTTGCCAAATCCGGTTCTTCTAAACCCAAAACAGACCGGATTTCATTTAATGTTGAAGCCTGATGAGTATTCTCAAGAGGCGTATTTGCTATATTTTTCAAGGCGATAACCGCAAAGAGTCTGACAGGCTTGCTCTTGCCCTTAACTGCAAAAGAAGGCATTTCTTCTACGATTATATCGTCTTTCAAAAATTCATAAGTCTGCTCAGAAATAAGAATGTCTGTGCAGAGCGGCTTGTTGATTGCTTCGATTCTTGAAGCAAGGTTTACGGTGTCGCCGATGACGGTGTATGCCATGCGCTCTTTTGAGCCGATTTG
>CADBUT010000429.1 GCA_902797925.1 uncultured Spirochaetaceae bacterium | reverse complement strand
GCGGCCGCCCGTCAGTTACAGACAGCCGGAATCTTAAAAGCTACAACTGACATTGAGAAGTTTATTGAAACCGGCTACATCGAGCTTTTCGGTGTGCCTGACGGTTATATCTACGACAGCGCGACAAAAACCTATAAAGAAATAAACGGCTCGCGGAGCTAGTCTATAATGTCATTGTCCGGCTTGACCGGACAATCTAAAGGAAAAACACATGAAGAACATCAATATTATTTTATCAAGCCTTACTGCCGTGCTCGGCATTCTTGTCGGCATTGCGCCTTACACATTTGCAAAAGTTTGCGGAATGGCAACCATGCACTGCCACAAAGTTACAGCCCCGACAGTTTTGGTTTTCGGTATTTTGATTTTCGTTATTTCCGCAGCACAGACAATCGTCTTATGGAAAAAGCAATAACAATTTCAGGGCTTGCGTTTGCTAACATAAAGCGCAAGCCTTACCGCACGGCTGCCCTCATTGCAATTTCGGCGTTGTCGGCGGCAGTGCTGTTTGCAAGCTTTATTCTTTCGGCAAGCCTTAACGGCGGAATCGAGAATTTCAAGAAGCGGCTTGGCGCAGATTTGATGGTTGTGCCTGAAGGCTACGCCGCCCAAATGGAAAGCGTGCTTCTGAACGGCGAACCGAATTACTTTTACATGGATAAGGCGGTAGAAGAAACTGTGCGCAATATTCAGGGCGTAGAGAAGGCGAGTGCCCAGTTTTATCTTACAAGCCTTAGCGAAAGCTGCTGCGATTTTCCGGTGCAGATTATCGGCTTTGACCCGGAAACTGATTTTATCGTAACGCCGTGGGCAAAAGGCAAAATCAAAACTAAGGCGGCAGAATCTGAAATGATTTTTGCCGGCCACAATGTGAACGTGCTCAAAAATGAAGTGACCTTTTTCGCTCAGAAGCACAAAGTTTCTGCAAAGCTTTCAAAAAGCGGTTCCGGCATGGATAACGCAATCTACGCAGATTTGCCGACGCTTCAGCGCATTTTTGAAGACGCCAAGCAAAAGGGTTTCGGCTTTATTTCTGACGGTGATACTTCAACAAAGACAAGTGCGATTTTCGTAAAGCTTGCGCCAGACGCAAAAGCTGACAGCACCGCGCTCAGAATCAGAGAAGCCTTGCCCGATGTTCAGGTTATCAAAGGCGGCACGTTCATCTCTACGCTCGCGGAAAAAATCTCGTCGTTTTTGATTTTTCCGAAAATTTTGACCGTGCTTTTTCTTTTAATTACAGTTTTTACGCTTGCAACAGTTTTTTCGCTCATAGTAAACGAACGGAACCGCGAATATTCGATTTTGCGCGTAATCGGCGCGGACAGCACCACGCTCAAAACGCTGATTTTTCGCGAAGCATTTTTTATAGGAACTTTCGGCGCAATTACAGGCGTTTTCTTTGGCGCGCTTGTGGTTTTGCCTTTCAATAATCTGATTGCAGAAAAACTTTCGCTGCCGTTTGCGCTTTCAAGCCCGGCTGTTATCGCTGTTTTTGCGCTTATCACGTTTGCAATTTCAGTTGCTGCTTGCGTAATTTCCGCAGTTTTTGCCGCAACGAAAATCTCAAAACAAGAGGTCGTCTTTAAATGATTGAAATAAAGAATCTTACAAAGAAATTTAAGACTTCTCACGGAACGCTTACCGTTTTTGACGCTTTTAACCTTGCAGTAAAAGACGGAACTTTTCTCGGCGTTCAAGGCAAATCCGGTGCGGGCAAAAGCACGCTGCTTTCGCTTCTTGCGGGGCTTCAAAAGCCAGATTCGGGCAGTATCACTGTTGACGGCACAGAAATCACCGCGCTTGGCGAAAAGCAGCTTGCCGCGTTCAGAAACCGAAGCGTCGGCTATATTTCGCAGGAACAGAGTTTTTTAGAAAATCTTACAGTTTTTGACAACGTGCGGCTTCCGGCTTATATTTCCAAGAGGTGTGAGGCCGACAGCGAAATCTCTGTCCGTGCCCAAAAACTTCTCGAAGAGCTAGGCATCGCGCATCTTGCAAATCAATATCCGCAAGACCTTTCCGGCGGTGAAAATCACCGCGTCTTAATAGCCCGCGCGCTTATCAACGACCCCAAGCTCATTCTCGCTGACGAACCCACCGATTCAGTAGATTCCGACCGCACCACTGCGATTATCACGCTATTCAAAGGCCTTGCCCAATCAGGCAAAACCGTAATTCTAGTAAGCCACGACGAGCAGGCGTTGAGGCTATGCGATGAAGTTATTTGCTTATAACCTGTTGTGGCAGACACCTCGATTGTGTGTTATACTTTAGTTCATGGATTCCAAGCAGTCTTTATCTGAACGCGACATCATCACAAAGTACATTCTCCCTGCAATTGAGCAATCTGGCTGGAATAAGCAGACTCAGATTCGCGAAGAGGTGACTTTTACTGCGGGACGTATTTTTGTTAAAGGAAAAAAGACAAAGCGCGGCGAAAAGAAACGTGCAGACATAATCATATATTACAAACCAAATATTCCGATTGCTGTAGTAGAAGCAAAAGACAATACTCACACTGTTGGAGCCGGAATGCAGCAGGCTTTGGAATATGCGGGTACTCTTGATATTCCGGTTGCAATTTCAAGTAATGGGGATGGCTTTGTAATTCAATATCGCAAAAACTACGGGCCACTGGGCACTGACCTGTCTGACCGTCAGGCAGGCGGCAAAGCCATAGTTTCTCAAAACGCAGACCTTGAGCACTTTCCAACTCCTGACGAACTTTGGAATTGCTACAAACACTACAACGGGCTTGCTTCAAAAGAGGAAGAAGACACTTCTCTTTGTTCATACTATTTTGATTCAACTGGCCGTGCTCCTCGTTACTATCAGCGGATTGCAATCAACAGAACTGTAGAAGCAATTGCCCGCGGACAGAATCGTATCCTTCTTGTTATGGCAACTGGAACAGGTAAAACTTATACCGCATTTCAGATTATCTATCGTCTTTGGAAAGCCGGCTGTAAAAAGCGAATCCTTTAT
>CADBUT010000428.1 GCA_902797925.1 uncultured Spirochaetaceae bacterium | reverse complement strand
TAGACTTCAACATTGATGCCAGCCTTCTTCTGACCAGACTATTTCTTCATCTTTGTGCTTATGATATGAAACTAAACTAGGTATAAGAATTATTAATCCAACAACAAACATTTTTAGATAAAAATTTTCATTTTCTTTACTTTCATAAATAGATCTATACGGTCTATTTTTAAGATAAAACACATTGACAGAGCTTCCTATTTTATATTTTTTTGAACCTACATTACATATCTTTGTATGTTCTTTTCCCGTGATATCAATATATTTATATTCTATTGATGAATCTGGATGCCCATCAGAAGTTTTTGATTCATTATAATTTATTATAATGCCTGTTGTTTTTATTGCAGTCATTTTGAAAATTTTTATACCTAAAAAGAAGCCACAACCAACAGCAGTAACTATACTTCCCAAAAAAATAAAAAATATTGCAGTCGCTTTTGGCGAATCTGTTGTAGGACCATACCACCATTTCCAAGTAAACGTCATAAATTCTCCTTAACACCATTTCATCATATTTTGTACAAACATTCGGCATATTATAAGTGACAAGCATTCAACCTTTCAAGTTTCTGCCAAGCGCAAATTGGTAAAGACTCCGGCAATACTACATGAAAAATGCTTTTAATTTGTTCAAGTCTAATTGGCGAACGGAAGCGGAGCGTAACCTTGTAAGAGTTGTGAAATGTCTGCTTTTGTACCGACTTTCAAGTTTTCACAAGCGAAAACTTGTTTTGTTTGTCATTAGATTGCCGTGTCTAGCACGGCAATGACACAATTGAATGAAACTCGAAATTGAACCAATTAAGCTGCGTCAAGCCGCGCCCTGCATCAAAGCAAAGCCTTTTTAAGAGCTGCACATCAATGTGCGGCTTTTTTTATGCCGCATGAATGCGCCTTGTATACAAAAAGTTCAGCACGGCCATTGCGATGATTATGCTGTAACCGATTACGCTCCAGATGTCGGGGAGCTGGCCGAAAAAGATTAAACCTAAAAACGTTGAAAAAATAATCTGAGAATAATCATAAATCGAAATATCACGTGCAGGTGCATGGTAATATGCTGCCGTTATAGAAAACTGACCGCCGGCAGCGCAGACACCGGCGCCACACAAACACAAAAACTGCACGGCTGTCATAGGCTCAAATGCGGCAACCATCTTCGGAACAGAGAGCAGCATTGAAAAAGCAGAAAAGAACAGCACGATTATCTTGCCGTTGCATTTGAGCGTGCTCAATTTGCGCACACACGCATACGCAAAGCCTGCCCCCATTCCGCCGACGAAACCGGCAAGAGAAGGCAGAGTTTCTGCAAACTGAAACCCAGGCTTGACCACGAGCATTGCACCGGCAAAAGCAGCAGTAATTGCAAGAAGCTGAAGCGGCTTGATTTTTTCGCGCATGAGAATGAAGCTGAAAAGCACAGCGAAAAACGGCGCCATCTTGTTAAGAATTGCAGCATCTGAAAGCACGAGCCTGTCTATCGCATAAAAATTGCCGAAAACACCGAGCGAGCCTGTAGCCGCGCGCAGGAACAAAAACAGCAGCGCGCCTTTCGGAATTGAAATAGCATCTTTCCCGTGTTCGGCATAGTCTTTTGAAATTCCGGCTGCCGCAATAAAAAAAGCCACCGCATTTCTGAAAAAAGCCTTCTGCACAAAGCTGATTTCACCGGAAAGCCGCACAAACACAGCCATCAGCGCAAAGCAGAACGCCGACAAAACAATGCAGATAATTCCTTTTGATGTTTCTGACAACTCTTTCATGTGCGGCAGATTATAATACAAATCAGCATGTGTTTCAATTTGAACCTGCACGCAAAGGCGGAAAGATTGCTTCGCCTGCGGCTCGCAAAGACGGCTGGTGGTGCACTGCCTTGCGGGCATTTCTATTTGTAGTGTATACTTTCAGCATGAAAGAAGAGATTAAGCAGACAATTATTGCAAATACTGAAAATTTTGACGAGCTTGAGCAGCTTTACCGCGCGAACAAGGATGATTTCCGCAGCGCCATAAAAGAACTGCACGAAGAAAATGCCGCAGACACGACCGCGGCTATCTGGTATTCAAGACTTTTTTACAAAGAGCAGAAAGAAAAAGCAAAAAATGCGGACTTGCTCAAAGACATTGGCATTATGGTGCTTCTGGCTTTTATTGCGTGGCTTCCTATTTATTACGAAAACGCATACAGTTACCATACTTTTCCAAATATAAAGCTTACTATCAGTGCTATATTTTCATTCATGATTTCTTTGTACTTCTTTTTAAAAAAAGGATTTCCGTTGAAAGCACTTGCCGTTTCGGCAGCGTTTCATATATGCGCATTTTTTTATCTTTGGTTCTTATTAGATAAAAGCAAAGAGTCTCAAAGTATTGATAATGCCTTTTATTTTATGTTTATTCTGTTCTGGTTTGCCGCCTATCTCTGCTACAGCGGCAGAAACTTTAAAAACAGCACGTCACTTGCAGGCTTTATTAAAATAAGCGGAGAGCTTATTGTCTGGTATACAATTTTCTTTTTAGGCTTTCTGGCAGTTTCATTTATTATACTTTCACTCTTTGAGGCAATAAAAATAGATTTTTGGAATATATGGGATGAAAATCTTCTTCCCTATGCCCTTTGCATTCTGCCATACGCTTCCGTTTATTTTATTGAAAAGACAAAGTATCAGTTCACAAAAATACTTGCAAATATTTTTCTGCCGGTGTTTTTAGCAGGGCTTGCAGTTTTTGCCGTTATGTCTTTATTCTCTGAAACAAAGCCGTATTCTGACAGAGACACATTCATTCTGTTCAATGTGCTTCTTGTGTTCGTTATCTGCTTTCTTACTTACAGCAGTTTGGGCAGCACAGAAAGCCGCTTTATCAATATCTGCTCGCTCGCACTTGCCGTAATCACAGTTCTTCTTGATTTGTATACGCTCTCGGCTACAATATACAGAATAAGCTCATTCGGAATCAGCCCGAACAAACTGACGCTGCTTGTTACAAACATAACAATGCTCGGGAACCTTGTTTTTATTCTTTTCCGCTGTTTCAAAGAAAAAAGCTTTAAAGTGCCGGCCGAAAAGATTGTTGTGTATCTTCCGGCTTATGCGGTGCTTGCGTTTATAGTTGTGTTCATTTTTCCGTTTGCCTTCAAGTTTAAGTAAGAACAAAGGCAAAATGCGGCTCATATAAACGTCAAGCTCAATTCTCGTTCAAAATCTTCTGCGCGGCGGCTCTTACGCTGTCTTTAAGCACTTGCGGCGCAAGCACTTTTGCACCGCCACCAAAGCTTAGAACCCAGTTTACAGTCTGGTCAATCTGGTTTGTGTCAAACGAAAGATACACAGTGCCGTCGCTGTTCTCGCGGATTGACTGATTCTTGTGCCACTCGCGTTCCATTACATAAGTCTTAAGCCATTTTGCAAATTCAATCTCTACGGTAAAATGCTCACCGCTGTTATTCCATACGCCCATTTCCGGGTCGATGTGCTTTTCAAGCTTAAAATCAGCAGGAACTTTGAAAGTTTTTTCCGTGATTGAGCAAGTGCGGATTCTCGGCATTGCATAAAGCCGCACCGCATTGGAATTGTGCGAAAAGCCGATGACATACCAGCTGCCCTTCTGGCAGATTATGTGATAAGGGTCAAATTCGCGCATGTCATAGTCAATTGCAGCGGCTGTCTTATATTCAATCTGCAAAGTGCGGTGAAGCTTTGTTGCACGCAGAACCGTCTCAAAAACACCTTCTTTTATTTTTGTAATCGGCTCGTTAATAAAATGAACTTCGTTATTGATAAACGCCGAATCAACTGAAATTGTATCGGGCAGCATTTCCATAAGTTTCTGCATAAGGTTTCTGAACGAAGATTCAAGCGGCGTATTCTTGTATTGTTCCAGAAGCGGAAGAATCGTCGAAAGCGAAAGCAGTTCGCCTTCTTTGAGCATTACCTGCTGAATAAAATATGTGTTGTCGGTGTAAAAATAGCCGTTCTTCTTATAGTCGAACTCAACCGGCGCATTGTAAGTATCACGCAGAATATCCATATAGCGCAGAAAAGTGCTCCGGCTGATTGTCCAGCCCATTTTTTTGTTCATCTTGTTGGCATTCGGATATTCACCGTTGCGAATTGCTTTGTCAATTTCAAACACATACGAAATAAT
>CADBUT010000427.1 GCA_902797925.1 uncultured Spirochaetaceae bacterium | reverse complement strand
GTGCCTTTACCGTGAACCAGAGTGAAGACGCGGCCGATTTTTATAGTGTCGTCGCCATACACCCGCAACGAAGCTTCAACTGGCACCGGGCAATGACACATAGTTCAGCGTGGAAATGATAGTTTTAATGAAGCTCGAAATTTGGCTAATTAATCTGAATCAGGTAAAAACAGTATGTCTGCACAAGTTGTCATTCATCAAGTTATAATATATAGAAGGAAACTATGGACTATATAATAGAAAGAATAGACACAAATAACTATGCTTTATTTGATGATATGGTGTTCTGGCGGGAAAATGGTTTTGAAAGAGCGCCTTCTCGGGCATCTGTTTCTGAGCAGATGAAAAAGGAATTATCAAACCCGAATTTGCATGTCTATGCTGTTAAGGCAGACGGCCGCTTTGTCGCTTGGATTTCTCTGATTTATATTCCTAAAATTGGAAGCAGATGGAACGGACACGGACATATTTATGTAGATGAGCTTTGGGTTGAGCCGAATTTCCGTGGCAAAGGCTATGCAAAAGCCCTGTTGAAAAAAGCTGATGATTTAAAAATTGAGTTAAAAGCAACAGGTATCCGTCTGTATGTAAATGTGAACAACCCGGCTGCAAAAAATCTATATGAGCGTTGCGGATATAAAGCAGACGGTCAAGCTGATTTTATGGTGAAATAACTTTAAGCAGGTAGCTGGCTAATAGAAAAGTATTAAACTCTCGGCACGAATGAATAAAACGAACCTGCCAAATTAGTTGCTTAATATGCTTTTGATAAGCATTTCTGATATTTCGTCTTCGACTTTTTTATGTTTTTTAAGTGAAAATTTTGTGTATATTGCATAAGCGGTCAAACCTGCTGCTAAATAAATAAGCTGCATAACAGCTGATTGCTGATTATTCAAAACTGCGGCAATCAATACAATCAAAAGAAAGAATAGCGCAAAATAAGAAGCCAAAGATTTCCTTACAATAAAATATACTTTCCGTGTATTTCCATTATCAGTGATAGAACCTTGTATAGTATATTTTGGAAAATAGTCAGCTTTTCTTGATAAGTTTGGATATTGCATATCGAATTTGCAGATATTGCAGAATCCACGGAATGGCTTATACCAATCAGCGTACATAATTCCTTCAAGGATAACAATTTCGCAGTGCCTATTCTATCTTTCCGCTTTCATCGCGTGTTTGCATTCGTACATTTCTTTGTCTGCAATTCTTTCGGAGTCGTGGATTGAGTAATTCTGGTTTGATGTGCAGATTGCATGACCATATGCAAAGCTTAATTTGATAGGCTTATTTTCCTTCTGATTAAATTCGTCGATTCTGTTGTTAAGATCTTTTACGATTGACTGATATTCAGCCTCAGGGTCTTCGCCGTATATTATTGCCAAAAATTCATCACCACCGGTTCTGAATGTTTCTCCATGTTCGCCTACGGCAGCTTTAAGAATATTGGCAGCAGCCTGAATGAATTTGTCTCCTTCATCATGACCTAAATTGTCGTTGACCTTTTTCAGATAATTAAGATCCAACGTCATTATAGCAAAGGTAAAGCCTTTTTCACCTTGTTCTCTGCTGCTAATAAGTTTTCCTGTGAGTTCCGATTCTTTTTCGATATAAGCGCCTTTGTTTAAAAGACCTGTAAGAGCATCGGTTCGGGAGGCAATCTTATATTTTTCTGCAAGTGCCGCCTGGCGGTTTCGGATAATAGATAATCTGAGCAGGTAAATAAGTATAACAAAAAGATATGCGAAATAGAAAACCCTCATGATTCGGCCCCATTCAGTCATGTGTCTTGCTGCCTTTGCATATATTGCTATATCAACTCCCCAGACAAGCTCATTGACAAGCGACACGGTATTGATAAATATCGATATTCCGACTTGCTTTAATTTCTTTCTGTTCCTGATCTCTTTATATATGAAGTATATTTGTATAATAGCGATAACGGCGAAAAGGATAGCCGACAGCAAAAATAATCTGTAGAAGGATACATTGAAGAAATACGAACCTGCTGATTCTATAACAAACAATACTGCAACTACTGCACCGATGATATGCGAAAATCTCTTGTGCGGATATTTGGTGATAGCATCAACCTTTACAGCCAGAGGGAAGCATATAAGAAGTGCAAGCGCGTATTTAAGTGAATTTATGAATTCCGGCCGTCCGGTAAGTATCTGTATTACCTGAGATTCTATTGTAAGAATAGTGCCTAATATTAAAGAATGAAAGCCCCATGAATAGAATACGGTTTTTTCTTCGCGTTTTCTGTCTATTGCAAACTTTGTATAAAAAACTGTTGCAAGCCCAAAGAATATAATAAAGATACTCAAAAGGAAGCGCGGCATTCTTGATCTGATTGTAGAGAATATATAATCTGATGCTTTCTCTATACGCATTTCTAGAATGAATGCAGAATATTCTGTAGGCGTAATAGCCATAGAGATTTCATTATACTTATCCATTGTGTTGATTGGCACAACCTG
>CADBUT010000426.1 GCA_902797925.1 uncultured Spirochaetaceae bacterium | reverse complement strand
TAAGACGCTGGAAATTTAAATACTTGAACTGGAGAAAAATCTATGAGAGTTATTATACGCGATGATTATGACGGCTGTGCTGTTTGGACTGCAAACCACATCGCACGCCGCATCAACGAGGCAAAGCCGACTGCAAAGAAGCCGTTCATACTCGGCTTGCCGACTGGATCAACGCCGCTCGGCACTTACAAAAAGCTAATTGAGCTGAACAAAGCAGGCAAGGTTTCGTTTGAAAACGTCGTTACGTTCAATATGGACGAATATGTCGGCTTAAAGCCGGAACATGACCAGAGCTATCACTATTTTATGTGGGAAAATTTCTTCAAGCACATAAACATCAAAAAAGAGAACGTGAACATTCTTGACGGCATGGCGAAAGACCTAGTTGCTGAATGTGCGCGCTACGAGGCTAAGATTGCTTCTTACGGCGGCATCGACCTTTTCTTGGGCGGCGTCGGCGTTGACGGCCACATTGCGTTCAACGAGCCTGGCTCTTCGCTTGCTTCGCGCACAAGAGAGAATGCGCTTACAAAAGACACGATTATCGTAAATTCGCGCTTTTTCGGCGGCAACACCGAGCTTGTGCCGAAAACTGCTCTGACTGTCGGTGTAGGCACAATCTGCGATTCAAAAGAGGTTGTGATTCTCATTTGCGGCCACAACAAGGCGCTCGCTCTGCACCACGCGGTTGAAGCTGGCATCAGCCAGATGTGGACTGTAAGCGCATTGCAGATGCACCAGAATGCAGTGATTGTCTGCGACGAAGACGCGACAGACGAGCTTAAGGTTGGCACTGTAAAATATTTCAAGGAAATTGAAGCAAAAAATTTTGACAACAGCCTTTAATGAAAGATAAAATATCATTATGGAAATGTCGGTTGAGCTTTTTGACAGCATAATCAATACATCGCAGGACTGTGTATTCTGGAAGGACAAGGACAGACGTTTCCTGGGCGTAAATCAGGCGTTCCTCGACTTTTACGGCTTTGAGTCGGCAGATGTTCTTATCGGCAAGAACGATGAAGATATGGGCTGGCACTCAGACCCGGAGCCGTTCAAGCAAGATGAGCTTCGCGTTCTTTCGGGTAAGAGCACTTACAAGGTTCAGGGCAAATGCTTTATCCGCGGCGAGGAACGCGATATAGTCGCTTCAAAACGGCCGCTCTACGAAAACGGCGAGATTGTCGGTCTTGTCGGCAGCTTTGTCGACATTACTGACGTGCTCCGCCGTAAGAACGGGCTTGATAACGGTCAGATTGTCTACACAATCGACAAGCTTAGAAAATTCAGCTTCTTTGACAAAATAATTGACGGAATAAGCCTTGACGAGATACTCGACCCGCTTACCGGCGTTATTTCGCGCGCCTATTCAGTCAAATTCGTACGTTCGCTCATTGCCGAACGCAAGCCGTTTACATTCACCATGTTCGACCTTGACAATTTCAAGTTTATCAACGACAGCTTTGGCCACAGCGCAGGCGACAGCGTGCTTACAACGGTGTCGAAGAGGCTTGCTGAGTGTGTTGACGGCTTCGGGCTTGTGGGGCGTTTCGGCGGCGACGAGCTTTTGATGATTGACCTGAAGCATACCCAAAAAGACGAAAAAACTGCATTTTTTGAAAAGCTTTATTCAAATTCGGTCGCGCTCCGCATCACGATGGATTTTGGCAACGGTGGCTCTTTCATTACGGGTACGGCCGGTTCTGCAAGCTTCCCAGAAGATGCAGACAATTATAATGATTTGTTCGGTCTTATAGACAAGATGCTCTATATCGGCAAAAACAAGGGGCGGAACTGCTACACAATCTATGATGCGGAAAAACACAAAGATATAGAAGTTTCTAAAATTGCCCGGCGCGGTGTCTTTACAGACATGCACAAGCTTAGAAGAATCATGGAAAAATCTGAAGACTTTAAGCATAAGCTTCAAGCTGTAATGCCGCTGCTCATGGAAATTCTGACGATTCACGATTTGTACTATGTGGGCGAAGACGGCCGTATGAAGTCTGTGATGAACCGCTCTTTTAACGGTGATGCAGCCGATATTGCAAATCTTATGACAGACGACCTTTTTTCTGAAAACACGCTCGATACAGTAAAGAAGAATTCGCCTGTACTTTACAAGACTTTGATCAGCAACGGCTTTGAGTCTGCTCTTATTGCGCGCATAAGAAAAGCTTACAAAGTTTCTGGTTATCTTATTTGTGCCGTCAACAGAAGCTTGCGCATTTGGCAAGAAAACGAATGTGCAGTTCTTTATTATGTTGCGGGGTTGCTTGCGGAATAATTCTTCGGATAGATTTTCATTACAGAGAAATTGCCGGACACGCTGATTGTAGTGTCAGGAGCGGCAAATAACGTAGAGCCTTTTTTAATTTCAGTTTTTTCGCCGCCAGAGGCAAAAGTGCCGCTGCCGTCAATTATAAAATAAGCAGCCCAGCAGTTATTTATAAGCGGCTTTATTTCGTCTTTTCCATTAACAGAAGCTTTTTCAATTTTGAAGTAATCACAGTCAAAAATGCCTGAAAAATTCTTGACAGGCTTAGCGATAAAATTCGTAATTACGTCCAGAGATTTTTCAATGTGTGTTTCGCGGTTTCTGTTCCAGTCATAAAGCCTGTAAGTCAAATCACTCGGCTGCTGAATTTCAAGTAGCGTCAGACCGCCCTTTATGGCATGAACCGTACCAGCCGGAATAAACAGAAAATCACCTTTTGAAACAGTCGTTTCATAAAGATATGACTCAATGCGGTTTTCTTTGATGGCGAGCTTAAGCTCTTCTCTTGTAAAATTGCCTTTTAGTCCAGAAATAATGGTTGCACCGGGTTCAGCTTCAAGAATATACCAACATTCTGATTTACCATGTGTATTCTCGTGAGCCATTGCATATTCATCGCTTGGATGAACTTGAACCGATAAAGTTTCGTCTGCATGTATCGTCTTTATAAGTAACGGATAATCAGAATTAGTTAATGCCTTTACTGGAACCGGTTTTTCATTTTCGTAAAAAAAGCTCGATGAGTTCTTCATCGTTGAAACAACCCATTGCTCTACACCCCAAACTTTAGAATTAACAAAAGGTTCGAGCAAAAACAACTTATGTTTAAATTCCATAATAGCGATGTTAGTGTAAATAAGGAATCTTGTCAAATGACATGTTAGATGATACAATCAACTAACTATGAAAAGTATCAACTCGCAGTCAGATATAAATGTTTCTCGAATCTTACGGCTAATCTGGCAGAAAAACGGCATAAGCCGTATAGAAATTGCAGCCGAACTTGGGCTTGATAAGTCAACTGTTACAAAGATTGTTTCGGCTCTGCTTGGGGTTGGTATTGTCAAAGAATTTGCACATGGCATAACTGGTCCGCAGGGCGGGCGTAAGCCAATTTATCTTGAAATTGCTGAAGAATTTGCTGTTGTCGGCGGAATTGAAATTCAAAAAGAGGGTTTTGTCTGCTGTCTTTTGAACCTTCCGGGAAAGTGCCTGTTTGAATATCAGGAAAAAATGGACACATCTGACTGCATGGAGATTTTTGCCCGCGCCTGCGACATCTTAAAACTTGAGTCGCAAAAAAGAAAGATTAATCTAATCGGCATCGGAGTTGGTATTTCGGGCATTATCAACAGCGACTCGGGTGTTATTATGAAGTCGATTTCGTTTGAAATTACGGAGCTTTTCCCGTTTACGCAGATTGCGTCTGTTCAGGCTGGTGTACCTGTTTTTATAGAGAACGACGCGCGCTGCTGCTGCTACAGCGAGCGCACGCTTATGCACGACATGGGGCAGCAGAACAGCCTCTTTATATTGATAGAAATGCGCAAAAAAAGCGGAAAACTGATTGGGTCTAATCAGGTTTCTGTAGGCGCGGGGCTTGTAATAAACGGAAAAATCTTTAAAGGCACAGAATTTTCAGCAGGTGAATTCCGTTCAATGTTGTGGACAAGCGGTCAGCACAGGCAGTTTCAGGCTGAAAAGGAAAATCTCGAAGATTTTGGTGCGGTTCTGCCGGACGGCGGTAAGACAGAAGATTCTATCTTTAACGAGCTTGCAAAACATGTGGCTTTTCTGACAAATACGCTCAATCTTGAGACTGTGTACATAGGAGGGCTTGAGTCTGAGCTTGAAGAAAAGCTTGTGGCGCTATTTAAAAAGCGTATTGAGCTTCAGTGGCCTTACGGCTCAAACCACGAAGTTGACGTAAGACTTTCTTCTTTGGGAAATCTCGCCGTTGCTTATGGTGCAGCCGGCATGTTCTTAGACCGCTTCTTCGCTTTGCCGAGCCTTTCTACGCCGTCTGGCAGTGGCCCTTCAATTCTTGAATCATTGTCGCAGGTCGGTGAGACCGGTCACGCCGGCAAGCTGATTTAAGCGCGCTTTGCAAAACTCTGCCTTACAGCTGAAATGCGCAAAGGCTCATACATAAAAGAAGAACGAGTACAAAAGCAGCAGGTTTGAGCTGATTAGGATTGCGCCGATGATGTCGGTGAACCAGTAAACGCCGAAAGCCATGCTGCCGAAGATTCCGGCCGCCATAAAGACGGCGCACAATGCGGTCAAGCCGGCTGCAAGCTTTTTCTTTTCGCCAAAAATGTCCCAAAGCTGAAAAATTGAGCTGCCCATCGCGGTGATTATCAGCATGACATGAAAAGCCGGAAACGATGCCGAAAATTTCAGCTTGCCCGCCGCTGAAATAGGGCTGTAGTTCACCGGAAAAAGCTTGAAAAGCAGACACACTGCGGCGGCAATCACATAAAGAAAGAATGTAGCCGCCAAGTTTTTGTCTACGCCCACGCCGTCAGGTCTGCCTGATTTAATCACCTCGCGGAAGAAGCGCCCAGCCCAAAAAGCGCATGCTGCCAGAGATATATATCCCAAAATTTGCGTAAAAACGCGCCAGAACACCGAATATTCGGTATTTGTGTTATAGCGCCACAAGCTTCTGAACCAGAAGTTCCCCGTTGAAAGCCCGATTTTCGTAACACGCGGCACAACCGCTACATCGCAGAACTTCAAAGCTAAAATCAGGATTATCGCGTAGAGAAATGTGTGAATCAAAAGAAGAAGCCGCTTGCCTTCGCTCATCGTTTTCCGCCTTTTTCCGTTT
>CADBUT010000425.1 GCA_902797925.1 uncultured Spirochaetaceae bacterium | reverse complement strand
TCTACGCTTGCAAACAGGCTTACGCACAGCGAAGCTTCAATTGTAAGCGATTACGCCGGAACTACGCGCGACATCGTTGAGGGCGATTTTGAGTACAAAGGCCAGAAATTCCACATAATTGACACAGCCGGAATACGCCGCAAAGCGAAAGTGCATGAAAACGTTGAATATTATTCCGTGAACCGCGCAATAAAATCTTTAGACGATGCTGACATCGTTTTTCACATGATTGACGCGCAGGAAGGGCTTGCCGAGCAAGACAAAAAGATTGTCTCTTTGGCGTGCGAGCGCGGCCTCGGTGTAATTTTCGTGCTGAACAAATGGGATACGCAAGACCAAAGCCGCAAGACTTTCAGAAATGCAGAACAGAACATGAAGATTATGTTCGGGCAGATGAGCTATGCGCCTGTTGTTGCCTTGTCTGCTCTTGAAGGCAAGGGCATCAAAGACCTGCTCAACACTGCGCTTGAAGTTTACGGTCAGCTGACCCACAAAATTGAGACAGGCCCGCTCAACACCGCGCTCAAAGACTGGGTTGCGGTTTATCCGCCGCCTGCAAGCCGTAGCGGCCAGTTCAAGGTGCGCTATATCGTGCAGACAAGCACAAAGCCGGTGAATTTTCTGCTTTTCTGCACGCGGCCTGAAGTTGTTTCGCAAAGCTATCTGACTTTTCTCAAGAACCGCATAAGAAGCGACTTGGGCTACGATAAGATTCCTGTTAAGCTTGAGCTGAAGGCAAGCCGCAAGAAGTGGGAAAACTACAAGAAAGACAGAGATTCGTAGGGCTAGAATATGGCGACAATGACGATTGGAGAAGTAGAACAGTTGACGGGTGTAAAGGCTCATGTGCTGCGCTATTGGGAAGAACATATTCCGTTCCTTTCGCCGCAAAAAGACGGCTTCGGCAGACGTGTCTATACCTCGCGTGATGTGCAGATTATTTTGCGCTTAAAATATCTTGTTGTTGACCGTAAATTCACAGTTGAAGGCGCGGCGGAGCAGCTTATGCGCGAAAGCACCGAAACTGACAATTCAAAGCTCAAGACAGACATTAATCTGCTCAAGAACGAACTTATAGATTTGTACACAAAAGTAAACAGCATTTCGAAAACTCAAAAGGAACAGTAAATCTTTGAACAAGAACGAAAAGAAGCCGTTTTATGCTGATATAATGGCAAAAAAAACAGCAAAATCTGGTTCAGCCGCAAAGAAACCGGCATCTGATTCTAAATCAGACGTTTCTAGCAGCAAAGCCGGAAAAAAATCGAAGAATCAGGGCGGCCGCGCCGGGCTTGAAAAAGCTGAAAAGCCATATAAACAGTCTGATGCAAAACCTGTCGCAGTCAAATCTGCTAATGCCGTCAAATATGAAGCGAAGACCGGCATTTTTATGCCTTTGTCTGAACAGACAAAACGCCTGCTTGAAGGCTTTGACGAAATAATTCAGAGCGTAAGCCCGCTCAACAGCAAGCAGCTTAGCACTTTGCCCTATAAAATCAGAGATTTGTCGCATGAGCTGACAGACGCGCGCGGCAAACGCCGCATGGGCTATATGAACAGCAAAGAGTCTGTATCTGCTTATGTGCGCTATTTTTCGTGGTGGAATTTGTACAGGCTTTGCGGTGTGCTTGAACCGCTGCCAGCCAAAGCTTTTGACTTTTTGGGCGACGGCGATACAGTCCTTGACATTGGTTCTGGGCCGCTGACAGCCATAATTGCGCTGTGGGTTTCGCGCCCAGAGCTGCGCAAGAAAAAGCTCAACATCATCGTTACAGACTTGTCGCACAGCGTTCTTCAGCTTGGCGAAGAATTGTACATGGCCGTCGCCGCGCGCACTTGCTCTGAGGGCGAAGAGCCGTGGCGCATAACGAGGGTGAAAGGCACTTTCGGCGTTGAAATCCGCCAAAAAGCTTCGCTCGTAATTTGCGCGAACATGATAAACGAGCTTGTGCAAGATTCAGAGCGCACGCCCGATGAAGATGCAAAATCTATTCAGAAAAAGCTGCTCGCTTATGCAGCCGAAAAAGCCGCGTTCTTTGTGGTTGAACCGGGCGTGCCGCGCGGCAGCAGATTCATCTCTTTGTTCCGCGACGGCTTTATAAGAAAAGGCTTTTACATTTGTTCGCCGTGCCCGCATTGCGATGCATGTGTCTTCCCCGGCACAAGAAACGCAAAATGGTGCCATTTTGTGCGCGGCACAGATGAAGCGCCGGCCGCACTGGCAAAGCGTTCAGAAGCAGCGGGGTTGCCGAAAGATAGGGCGGCCATCGCATTCGTGCTTGCGCTGCCTTCAGATTGCGGCCTTGCAAAAGAAAATGATGCAAAAGACGCGCTGCAAGTGCGTGTTGTGTCTGATTCAATTGCGTTGCCGGACGGCTTGAAAGGGCGTTACGGCTGCAGCAGATGGGGCGCAGTGCTTTTGACAGGCTGTCGCCTTAAAGGCATCAGATCCGGCTCGCTTGTCAGCATCAAAATAGCTGAATCGAAAAAAGCTGCCCTGCCAAAAGACAGCAAAACCGGCTTTTTAACAATCGCGCTTGACTGAAAACAGCATAGCTTCGGCTTCAAAAAGGATGTATGAAATGAAAAAAGTTATATTTCTGATGATTTTTACAACTGTTTTCAGGTCTGTTCTTTTTGCATCTGATATTCCATTTTTCAAAAGCCTTTTCATGGGTGATGAAGAGTATGTGAAACAAGAAATTCTAAAGTGTAAAGATGTAGAATCTGTTGAACTGGAACGACGGGATATGTATCGAGATGATGATATTTACAGAATACATGTTTATTTATCGAATCATCGATACATCCAATTTTCGGGGCAGCTATATCATTTTGTTAGTGACATGACTATTTTTCAAATAAATGATTTGTATCCAGTTGAACAGTGCTTTATTGTTAGAAATTATGATTTTGGGAATGAATTTTTTCGTGTAGAAAATAATGTATTGGAAACAAAACTTTTAAAAAAAATTGCACCCCGACTTAAAGTTGATAATGTTTTTGATATTATCAACAATCTTGATGAAGTTTATAGTTTTATTTCAGAATTGCCGGAATTGCCAGATGGAGAATCCTTTCATATTAAAAGTTTCGATTATAAGTATAAAGAACCATTGGAAAATCAAATTCCTGAAGAACTAAAAAATGATATCCCATTTTCTATCCTAGAAAAGAAGTATGAAGGAACTTATGAATATGGCTATAAGTTTTATAAAACATCTGTTGATAGAGCAATAAACGAATTACATTATAGTAATTTAAAACACGGCTATGAAAACTGAACATGTCCGTAAAAGAATGGAGCTTTTCCGTGACAGAACGTGCTCTTTTCGCATTAGCATAATCTTGTATCAGCTGTCTGTTTTTGCTGTGCACACAATTAGATTGCTTCGTCGCTGCGCTCCTCGCAATGACGAGAGCGGCGATGACACACCGCTCGCCGCTTTTTGTATAAAGCTCAATGATTTTAGAAAATCTGCAAGAATGAAGTATCATCAATAAATTTGTGCACACGGGATTCCTAAGGGCAGAGTTCTTTTCGCAATAGATTAATTTACGAGTAGAGTCCAATCGGCGAAAAGCGCCGCTTTTTGCTACGCAAAAACCGGCAGCTTTTGTGTATGATTGCTATTTGTAAATATCCGGGGGT
>CADBUT010000424.1 GCA_902797925.1 uncultured Spirochaetaceae bacterium | reverse complement strand
GGCGTAAAGCCGTCAAGCTCGTTCAAAAGCGCAGTAACAATGCGCGTGTTTTCAGTTTCAATTGCAGAGCCAGAATAATTGCGCTTTGTGCCGATTCCGTCGAATTCGTCGATGAAAACAATGCATGGCGCATGGCGGCGCGCCTTTTTGAAGAGCAGCTTAACCTTGAGCGGCCCGATTGCCATGAACATGCTCTCAAAATCAGTAGCCTTAGCCGGAATAAAGTTTATCTTGCCCTCGCCTGCCAAAGCGCGCGCAAAAAGTGTCTTGCCGTTGCCGGGCGCACCTTCGAGCAGCACGCCTTTCGGCATTCTTATGCCCTTTTTGGCGTATTCTGCCGGGTGCTGCATAATGTCGATTATCTGCAGCATGTCTTTTTTGAGCTGCTCCATGCCGATTACGTCTTTGAAAGTAACGCCGGTTTTGCGCACAACTTTGAAAGTGTTCGGGCTTATAAATTTGCGGAAGGCGACAAAAATGATGCCGAAAAAGAACAGATAAAACGCTGCATCAAATACAAGCGAGATTGTCTCTTCGGCAGATTTGCTGTTTGAGATTTTCACGTCTTTTAAGAGCAGCTCTTCTTTGAGCGTCGGCGAATCCGGGTTCGGCACGGTGTATTTTCCGCCGCTTTTCAGCGTAACGCCGAGCGTTTCATCTTGAAAGACAACTGCCTGCACAGCCCCGGAACTAAGGTCAGCCTTGAATTTAGAATATGCGGCCTTTTCTGTCTGCGGCATAAAGAACATGACGGCAGCGGCAACGCAGACAATAATAATTCCGAAAAAGAAAAACTTTACGCGGTTTTTCTGAGTATTTTTCATAACGCAACAACCTTTTCTAAAATAACTGAAAATAATGGAACATTCTAGCCTTTTTCAGCTTGAGCCTCAAGAGCATAAAATATTTTTAACTTGCAATCGGCTTACGCTTGCGGAGCACGGTTCAAAAGCGCGCGATAACGCGCTACACGCTGCTTGTTGTAATGAAACTATAAAATACGTCGCTTTCGCGACGACAACAAGCAGAGTGTTTTTGAACCGCACTCCGCTGCCCTCCGCCTTTGACAATTTTAAAGAAACTAAAATGAGTTTGACTTGATGAACCTCGGCGTTTCGATATTATGGAGCGCCATCGTGACGATTGACGATTGGCTATTCTTGATAATTGAAGTTTATTTTCATGGTTTTGGGGCAGTTACGGTTCCAGCCACTGGCTCTTATGACTGCATTCCACTGGGTTGGTGTGCCTGTAAAGTTAATTGTTTCAAGGCTTGTGCAATCCTCAAATGCTCCTTTCTCAATGCTTTTTACAGTGGCGGGAATTGTTACATACTCAAGATTTTTGCAACCACCAAATGTCGCCAGTTCAATAGTTTCTATTCCGACAGGGATTGTTATTGATTCAAGGTCACTACCATAAAATGCCTTTTCGCCAATCTTTTTTACACTATCAGGAATTGTTACAGTCTTAAAATGGCAATTAGTAAATGCCGATTCTTCGATACTTTCTATACCATCTGGAATCACATAAGGGTTTTTATCCTTATCAAAAATACAACATATAATACTAGATTCATCGCTGTTAAATAAAATGCCGTCAACAAATTTAATATGCTCATTCTTCTCATCAACAATGAATTCGCTAAGGTTTGGGCAACGCTCGAAAGCTATAGCATCTATGCTTTTAACACCCGAACCAAGCTTTACGCTTTTAAGTTTTGTACAATTATAAAATGCTTTTCTTCCAATACTTTCTACTTTATCAGGAATTATTACACTTTCAATTTCCCAACAGCTTTCAAAAGCAGAGTTACCAATAATTTTCACATTGTCTGGTATTATTATACTTTCAAGTATTCCACAATAATAAAACGCCCTATCGCCTATGTGTTGAACTGTATCTGGAAGTGTTATGCTTTTAATCTCGGTAGACCAGCCTCCTGCACCAGAAAATGCACTTTTTCCGATTATTCTTACACCTGAAGGAAGAATAATACTATTAATACAATAACAATCGCCGAATGACCAGTTTTCAATATGCTCAAGCCCTGTTACCTTTGACATATCAAGCTTGAATGATATTCCTTGAAAATCTTTCTTTACTAATGCATCACCTAATAATTTTACAGTCTTTGTATCGATTTCGCCGACAATCTCCAAAGTGCAGCTTT
>CADBUT010000423.1 GCA_902797925.1 uncultured Spirochaetaceae bacterium | reverse complement strand
GTCGAAACAAAGGGTATGAAATCCGACTGCGATACCTTATGAGAAAGAACGATACCCCGTACGCTCTGCGTCGGGGTTCGTTCATTAAGTTAAGCCGCCTTGCAAGCTTTTGTGCTTCGGGCGGCTTCTTTTTTATAGCCTGCTGAGCAGCTGATAACAAAAAATTCTAAAAAAATTCTTCGAATTTCATCAAAAATCTGTAAACAATTATCACGATGAGTGTTTTTATTGGTATATTCAAATAGAACAGTATTTCTGTTTTTAGTTTGAACCAATTTATAAATAATTGGATGTTTTATAAACATCTGGAGGTTATCTGACAATGAAACAATTTGTTAAAAATTTCCTTTTCTGTGCTATCGCATGTCTGGCTGGCATCGGTGTTTTTACGCTTTCTTGTTCTGCCAAAAAAACAGACGCAAACACTGTCTTTGCTGAAACAAAAAAAGCGCCTTATACAAAATCTGAATCAGGTGCATCTGTAAAACTTCCAAAAGACGCACTTTCTGTTGTTGAGTCTATGCAGATTGTGTTCCGTTCAGTTTCTGATGCGGTTCTTCCGGCAGTTGTTGAGCTTGACGTAACTGAAACAAAGACACGTCAGGCAAATCCTTTTGATGATTTTCCGTTTTTCTTTTTTAACCAGAACGGAGACAAGACTGAAGAATATGAGCAGCAGGGCTTGGGTTCGGGCGTAATCGTCCGCAAGAGCGGCAAGACATTCTATGTTCTGACGAACAACCACGTTGCAGGTTCTGCCAATGAGATTTCTGTAAAGCTCAGTGACGGCCGCACTTTCAAAGGCAAGCTTGTCGGCGCAGATGAGCGCAAAGATATCGCGCTTGTTTCATTTGAAAGCGACGATGCTTCAATTACAGTGGCTTCGCTCGGCAATTCAGACTCTGTTCATCAGGGCGATATCTGCTTTGCAATGGGTACGCCGCTCGGCTATTATTCATCTGTTACGCAGGGCATTGTCAGTGCGACAGGCCGCAGCGGTAACGGTATCGGCAACATCAGCGACTTTATTCAGACTGATGCAGCTATCAACCAGGGCAACTCTGGCGGCCCGCTCGTCAACATTTACGGCGAAGTAATCGGTATCAATACATGGATTGCTTCTCAGTCTGGCGGTTCGCAGGGCTTGGGCTTCGCAATTCCGATCAACAACATCAAGAAGGCAATTGATTCGTTCATTTCAGGCGGAAAAATTACATACGGCTGGATGGGCATTACGCTGATTGATATTGAAGACCCGTATAAAGAAGAACTTAAAGTTAAGGGAAAAGACGGCTCTCTTGTTGCGCAGGTTTTCCTTGATTCACCGGCTTTTAAAGCAGGTGTTCATGCCGGAGACTATATAATTTCGCTTAACGGCAAGAAGGTTAAGTCAAGCGACCAGCTTGTGCGCGAAGTAGGCGATATTCCTGCCGGTGAAACTGCAACATTCGTTGTTTTGCGCAACGGCAAAGAAGTTACATTGCGTGCCAAGGTTGAAGAACGCAAAGAAGAGACTGTAACCAACAATTCAAAGCTTTGGCCTGGATTTACGGCAGTTCCTTTGACAGAAGATGTACGCAAGCAGCTTAAGCTTGAAGACAAAGTAAAGGGCGTACTTGTAGTAAATATCGTATCAAAGTCTCCGGCTGCTGTTCTTAGTCTGCGTAACGGTGATGTAATTACAGCAGTAAACGGCAAAGACGTAAAGAACGTTACTGAATTCTTTGAAGCTGTTTCTAACACTTCAAACAAAGAAATCTGGTTTGATGTTTTAAGAGACGGTCATAAGATTTCAACAGTCAAATACAAGATATAAACTCTTGCAGATATAAAAAAGGCTGCCTGAAGCTTGGTCATAGTGTCATTCCGAACTTGGTTCGGAATCTCACCCAGATGCTGAAACTAGTTCAGCATGACGACCTGCTCAAAGACAGCCTTTTTTTGTTTTCCCGGCGTTTTGCTTAGTTCAGTACTATGCCGCGCATTTCATCAAGGTTTTTGTAGCCTTTACGCTTCATGAATGAAGCAAGACCTTCAATACATTCAATCATCGTGAGCGGGTTCGCAAAAGTGTTTGTGCCGACTTCAACAGCTGCCGCCCCACACATTATGAATTCAACCACATCCTGCCACTTTTCAATGCCGCCGATTGCGATAACCGGAACCTGCTGCTCCGGCGGAAGCTTCTTGATTTCACTGCAAAGCTCGTAGATAAGGCGCATTGCAATCGGGCGCACAGCCGGACCGCCGAAACCTGCTTTAATCTTATCAAAGACCGGAACGCCGCGTTCAATGTCAATTGCCACGCCCTGAAAAGAGTTGCAGAGGCTTATGCCGTCTGCGCCGCTTTTAATGCACTGAAGCGCCACGTTGAGCAAATCTGGCGACTGCGGCGTAAGCTTTACAATCAAAGGCTTCGCGGTTACAGCCCTTACAGCAGAAACTGCCTGGTCTGCAAGCGCGCATGTCATGCCGAAAGATGCACCGCCTGCCGCCACGTTCGGGCAAGAAATGTTCAGCTCAATAATCGGCACAGCTGTCTTGTCGAGCAGCTTTGCGCCTTCAACGTAGCTTTCAAGCGTAGAGCCTGAAAGGTTTGCGATTGTTACAGGCTTGAGCGCAAGCATTTCAGGCAGCTCATGCTCAATAAAGTGCGGAATGCCAGGGTTCTGAAGCCCGATTGAGTTCATAAGCCCAGACGGTGTTTCCCAAAGACGGATTCCGCTGTTTCCTTCGCGCGGTTCAAGCGTAAGCCCTTTTGAAGCGATGCCGCCGAGACGGTTCACATCGAAAACAGGCGCATATTCCGTGCCGAAGCCGAATGTGCCGGAGCTGCCGATGAGCGGGTTGCTCAGGCGAACGCCTTTAATTGAAACAGAAAGGTCTGGTTCGCCGTTGAGCGGCTCTTTGCGTGGCAAAGCTTTTGACGAAAATGAATCTTTGAACTGCGGAAATTTTATGATTCTGCTGTCAAAGACCGGCCCGTCTTT
>CADBUT010000422.1 GCA_902797925.1 uncultured Spirochaetaceae bacterium | reverse complement strand
GGGCGCGCTTAACCGCGCCGTAGCGTTCAGTCAGTTCTTCCAATAAATCGAAAGGCTCATTCATTACAGTTTTGCAAGCTCTTCGTTGAGAAGTTTTGTAGCTGTAGCCGGTGTGGCCTTGCCTTTAGACTTTTTCATAACCTGACCCATAAGCCAGCCGACAACATTAGATTTGCCAGACTTATAATCTGCAATCGCTTTCGGGTTTTCGGCGATTACTTCTTTTACAAAAGCCGCAATCTCGTCGGTGTTTGTGGTGGCGGCAAGCCCCTTCTCTTTCACGATTTCAGACGGCATCTTTGCAGTTGCAATCATTTCAGCAAAAACATCTTTTGCCTGCTTAGAAGTGATTGTGCCGGCGCAGACAATGTTGACCAAATCTGCAATATGGTCAGGCTTAATCGCAATTTCAGTTATATCCTGCTCTTTTTCGTTAAGCACGGCGAGCAGCTCTGCAAGAATCCAGTTAGCTGCTTTCTTCGGGTCTTTAGACTTTTTGGCAGCCTCTTCAAACCAAAGCACAAGATTCCGCGATGAAGTCAAAGTCTGAACGTCAAAGTCTGAAAGGCCGTATTCTTTCTTTAAGCGCTGACGCTTTGCTTCCGGCAGCTCGCCGACCTTTTTGCGTGCTTCTTCAACAAGCTCGCGCGAAACGGTGAACGGCTTGATGTCCGGCTCTGTGGTAAAGCGGTAGTCAACAAAAGAGTTTTTGGTTCTCTGAATGACCGTTTCGCCCTTAACTTCGTCCCAGCCCATAGTGCGCTTAAAGCCGAGCACAAATTCCTGACGGTCTGTGTCAAATTCAGCAAGCTGACGCTTAACTTCATAAGAACATGCGTCACGGATTGAGCGGAACGAGTTCAGGTTCTTGATTTCTGAAATCGGCGTTCTGAATTCCTTGCCGTTTTCCCAAATCTTAAGGTTTATGTTCGCGTCACAGCGCATGTTGCCTTCTTCAAGGTTTCCTTCCGTAACACGTACATAGCGCAAAATTTCTTGAACAGTCTGCATAAAAAGCGCAGCTTCTTCCGGCGCATTCATGTCTGGCTTGGTGACAATTTCAATAAGCGGAGTGCCGCTGCGGTTATAGTCGATATAACTGTGCGCACCTTCAAGGTGCAAGCTCTTGCCTACGTCTTCTTCAAGGTGAATGCGCTCAATGCGCACGCGCTTGTAGCTGCCGTTTTCAGGCAAATCAACGTAACCGTCTGTGCAGAGTGGCACGTCATATTGCGTAATCTGATAGCCTTTAACCAAGTCAGGGTAAAAATAATGCTTTCTGTCGAATTTCGTAAATTCTGCGATGTTGCAGTTAAGTGCAAGACCTGCAACCGCGCCAAGCTCTACATAGCCTTTGCTTATGCGCGGCATCGCGCCCGGTAGACCTAAGCAGACAGGGCAGACGCGCGTATCAGGCATTCCGCCGTAACGGTTTTCGCAAGAGCAGAAAGCCTTTGTCTTTGTCAGCAGCTGACAGTGAATTTCGCAGCCAATAATTACTTCGTATTTATCTACACTCATTTTGATGACCCCGCAACTTTTGCGATTTCTGAAGCAACTTCAGGATGTGCTTCGTGCCAAGCCTGCGCAACCTGCAATAATTCAGCGTCTTTGAAATGCGCGCCTGTAATCTGAATGCCTATCGGCAGCCCTTCTTTTGTAAGCCCAGCCGGAACAGAAACAGAAGGAACGCGGGCAAGGTTTACGAACGTAGTGAACAAGTCTGAAAGATACATCGCCATCGGGTCGTCAACCTTTGCACCAAGCTTGAACGCGCTCGTCGGGCTTGTCGGGCAAAGAATCAAGTCATATTTCTTGAAGACTTCGCTTATATCGCGCTGAATGCGTGCGCGCACCGTCATAGCCTTTTTGTAGCAGTCGCCTGAAAAGTTAGAAGAAAGCACGTAGTTGCCGATGATGATTCTTCGCTTTACTTCCGCGCCGAAACCTTCGCTTCGGGTCTTTACATAAAGCTCATCGTAGCCTTCGCCCGGGTCTTTGCGCGCACCGTAGCGGATGCCGTCAAAGCGGCTTAAGTTAGAAGCAGCTTCTGAAAGCGCAATAACATAATAGCAGGCAATGGCAGCATCAAGCACCGGAATCTCAACAGTTTCAACAGTTGCGCCCTGAGCGACAAACCATTTTTTGGTTTCTTCAAACCTTGCAGTTATTTCAGCATCAAGACCGTTTGTTTCAAGAAACTGCTTCGGAATTGCAATTTTCAAGCCTTTAATTGATGCGGCTTCAAATTTGCCGCTTTTCAGCATGTCTTTGCAAGGCGTTACGTCTGTATCTGCCGAAGTGTCATCGTAAAAGTCTTCGCCGGCCATAACAGCAAGCGGCAGCGCAATGTCTGCCGGCTCTTTGCCCAAAAGACCAACTTGGTCAAGCGATGAACCGAATGCGACAACGCCCCAGCGGCTCAATGTGCCGTAAGTCGGTTTGTAACCGTAAATACCGCAATATGCAGCCGGAAGGCGGACAGAACCGCCTGTTTCAGTGCCGAGCGCAAACGGAACCTGGCCGCCAGCGACAACAGCCGCCGAACCGCCAGAGCTTCCGCCCGGCGTATAGGCGCGGTTCACAGGGTTGTGGCTTGCGCCATAGCATGAATATTCAGTTGAAGAGCCCATCGCGAATTCGTCCATGTTTGTGCGCCCGAAAGGAACGGCACCAGCATCAATAAGCCGCTGAATTACAGTCGCGTTATAAGGCGAAACATAGCTTTCAAGAATCTTACTGCCGCAAGTGCAAGCCTTGCCCTGCACAGAAATATTGTCTTTCACGCCGAAAGGAATACCGAGCAGCGGCTTTTTTTCGAACAAAGCTTTAACTGCTGCGTCACCGCTCTTTCTTGCTTCGGCGATTTCAGCATCGCATGCTGCTGCTTTTGCGGCAGCGTCTTCGTAAAGGTCTATAAAGCCTTTGAGAGGCTCTGCACTTTTGTTATCTTCCGTAACGATTTTCGTATATTCTTCAACAAGTGCCGCGCTTGTAACCTTGCCGGAAATAAGCATGTCGCGCACCTGCATCAGTGTCATTGTACTAAAGTTCATCTATCAAACTCCGCTTTATGTAATTAAGTTCAGTATAAAGGTGCAGACTAAGCACCGCCGCCGAGAACTTTCGGAACACGGAAATAACCGTCCAAAAATTCAGGCGTAATCTTCTTAACGTCTTTCATCTCAAGACCTGCCACAATTTCGTCTTTGCGCAGCGCGTCTGCCGTTGTTGAAGGATATGCATCATACGGGTTTTCATTGTCGTTATATGCTGACAATATATCGAAATACTCAACAATCTGGTCAACCTGCGATTTAAGCACTTCCATATTTGTACTTTCCGGTGAAAGGCGGGAAAGATACAGCAACGCATCAAGTGTTGTTGAATCTATTTTGTGTGATTCAGAATTCATATTTTCCTCGACATTCTAAAATGAGGTCAGCAAGCCCAAAAGCCCACTGCAACAGCTTATCTTAGAATATTTTGCCATTTGTTTCAACGCATCAGCAATTTTTTGGCTTTGATTCGTGCCGAGGTTCGTTTGTATCTATTAATATTCGCATCTGGCATGGGAATCTTTTGTAAAATCTTTCGGAAATGCCACAGATAGATACAGAAAAAACGCATTTTAGTTTGATATTAATATATGAAAACTCTGGACAGATGTGTACAAACATGAAAATCCAAAAAATTGCTTGATATGTTGTATATACATAACTTATACTTAAAAGGCGGTAGCAGATGAGCAAAACCGTTATACACGGAAGATTTGAATGGGATTCAGACAAGGCAGAAGCGAACATAAGAAATCACGGTATTTCTTTTGAAGAAATTCTTCCAATGTTTGACGACCCACTTTTTTGGGAACAATTGGACACCGCTCATTCTACCACTGAAGAAACAAGGTATTTTGGAATTGCAAAGATAAACGGTTTTGCCGTTGTTGTTTCCAGTTACACAGAGAGGAATCGGATTCGGATAATATCCGCCCGAATCTCAACGAATGAAGAGGAGCGTAAATATGAAAAGTGGTGCAGACAATTTTACGAATGAAAGAATCGCAGAACTTAGAAAGAACGTCGACTTTTCGGATATTCCAGAAAT
>CADBUT010000421.1 GCA_902797925.1 uncultured Spirochaetaceae bacterium | reverse complement strand
GGCTAAGGAATTGGCTACATACGGAGACATCTTTGTAAACGATGCATTCGGAACTGCTCACCGCGACCAGGCTTCTACAGCTTCTATCGCAAAGTTCATGCCAGTTGAATCTGTTGGCGGCTTCCTCATGGAAAAAGAAGTAAAATACATTGAACCGATGGTAACAAACCCTGCAAAACCAATGATTGCAATTATCGGCGGTGCAAAGGTTTCTTCAAAAATCGCAGTTCTCGAAAGCTTGCTCAAGAATGCTTCAGCCCTCATCATCGGCGGCGGCATGGCTTATACATTCCTCAAGGCTCAGGGCCACACAATCGGCAAATCACTTGTTGAAGACGATTTCATTCAGACAGCAAAAGACTTGCTCGCAAAAGCTGCTGAAAAGAAAGTACGCATCGTGCTTCCTGTTGACCACATCGGTGCAGAAAGCTTCGGCGCAGATGCAGCACCTGTTGCAGTAAACGGCATCGACATTCCAGATAACCTGATGGGTATGGATGTTGGTCCTAAGACACTTGAAATCTACAAGAAAGAAATCCTCGGTGCTAAGTCAATCGTTTGGAACGGTCCTGTAGGCGTATTTGAATTTGAAGCTTTCGCAAAGGGAACTGGCGAAGTTGCAAAGCTTGTTGCAGAAGCAACAGGCAAGGGCGCAATGAGCGTTGTAGGCGGCGGCGATTCAGTTGCAGCTGTAAACAAGTTCAACCTTGCTTCAAAGATGAGCCACGTTTCAACAGGCGGCGGCGCTTCTCTTGAGTTCCTCGAAGGCAAGACACTTCCAGGAATTGCATGTCTCGAAACAAAATAATTTAGTCATATTAGGAGAATAAAAATGGCACGTACACATTATATTGCCGGAAACTGGAAAATGAACACAAGCAAGGCAGAAGCAGTTGCTTTGGCAAAAGACTTGGTTGCACAGCTTAAAGGCAAGAAAAACAAGTTCATGATTGGTGTTCCTTTTGTATATCTTGATGCAGTTGCACAGGTTGTAAAAGGCTCAAATATCATCCTCGCCGCACAGGACTGTGCTGCAACAGGCAACGGCGCACACACAGGCGAAGTTTCTTGCGAAATGCTCAAGGACATCGGCTGCACATGCGTTATCCTCGGTCACTCTGAACGCCGCCACGAAATCGGCGAATCAGACGAACTTATCAACAAGAAAGTGCGCCGCGCTCTTGCACAGGGCATGGAAGTTGATCTTTGTATCGGCGAGCTTCTTGCTGAACGCGAAGCTGGCGAAGCTGAAAACGTTTGCGCATTCCAGCTTTCAGCTGGTCTTGCCGGTGTAACAGCAGAGCAGATGAAGAACGTAACAATCGCTTACGAACCAGTTTGGGCTATCGGCACAGGCAAAACAGCCACACCAGAAGATGCAGAAGCTATCCACAAGTTCATCCGCGGCTACATTGCAAAGCTTTACAACCAGAAAGTAGCTGATGAAGTAATCATACAGTACGGCGGTTCAATGAAAGCAAGCAATGCGCCGGAACTTCTTGCACAGCCGGATATTGACGGTGGTTTGATTGGTGGTGCAGCTCTTAAAGCAGAGACATTTGTTCCGATCTGTATATTGTAAGCAAAGTCTGTAAAAGCAGGGCGTTACGGGGGCGGCGCTTGAGCCCCGCTAGTGGGGGTAGTGTACAAGACCACAACGCAGTGAGGACTTGGGAACGAGGGGGCGACTGCCCCCTTTTTTATTAATAACGATGCTGTTGTGTTTGACAAACAGTTTTAATTTAGCTATTATACATGCACTATTAGTTTTGGAGCGTTATATATGGGAATTATTGGTACTATCCTTCTTATAGCATTTGTTTTTATTTGTGTATTACTTGTATTGCTTGTATTGGCACAGAATGAAGAAGGTTCAAGTGGAATTATGGGAAGCGGTGCTTCCGTTGCTTTTGGTTCGCATTCTGCTAATATTTTGACAAAAACTACTTGCGTTCTTGTTGTGTTGTTCTTTGTAACAGCCATTGGTCTTGCAGTATTAAATAAAAAACCGGCTGTAAAAGCTGATTTGTCTGGTGCAGCTCAGGCTGTTGAAAAGACTGCTGAACAGGCAACTTCAAGCGAATGGTGGAAAGAAGAATCTAAATAAGGATTGCTTATGTTTTCAGAGATTTTTCCTGCCTCAAATATTATCGCTGATTTAGAAAGCGAAGATAAAGATGAATTATTTGAAGAGCTTGTT
>CADBUT010000420.1 GCA_902797925.1 uncultured Spirochaetaceae bacterium | reverse complement strand
ATCGCTTCAAGCATAACAGAAGCAGCGCCAACGTCTTTGCCGTCTTCGCTTACAACCGGGTGCGCGCTTGAATCGAGGTTGCTCAAATGTTCAGAGTTAAGCCCGTCAAAGCGGTTTGTTATGCTTATAGTCTGAATTACATCTGCAAGCCCGAACTGCGAAGCCTGAAGCTGCACGAAGCGCGCCTCTGCTGCCGAAGAAACTACAGGCGAGGTATTCGGCATAAGAAGCAGCGTACCGAAACCGCCAGCAACTGCCGCCTTAAGCGCGGTGGCAAGCTCTTCTTTATGCGGCTGCCCCGGATAACGGAAATGTGCGTGCATGTCGACGAACGACGGCATAAGCACAAGCCCTTTGCAGTCAACAAGCTTTAAATCCGGACTTTCATGAAGAAATTTCTTAAAAATTGATGGAAGCAAAAAGCCCATAAAAACATTCGTTATAAAACCGTCTTCAATAAGAATCGCGCCGTCGTTGTCGCTGTACGCATCTACAAGACGGGCATTATAAAACAAAGTTTTCATATTTTTCCTTCCTATAAAGATTTACAAGACATCGCCGGCATGAAATATTGCATCGCAATATTCGCAGCGGTATTCAGCAGTTTTGCTGTCAGAAAGCAAAAATACATGCGGAATGTACTGCTCGGTACTTGTTATGCAGCGCGGGTTCTTGCATTTTATTACGTTCTCAACCCTTTCAGGCAGCGTCAGCTTAATTTTGCGCTCAATCTTTTCGTTTCTGATGATGTTCACTGTAATGTTCGGGTCGATAACGCCCAGAACAGAAAAATCTATGTTGATGATGTTATCAATTTTGATAATGTCTTTGCGCCCCATGTCTTTTGAAGGTACGTTCATAATGAGCGCGACGCAATAATTCGCTTTATCAAGCCCAAGCCAGTTGAAAATGCGCGAACCTGCGCCCGCCCTGATGTGGTCTATTACAAGCCCGTTTTTGATTGTATCTACGTTAAGCATAATTCCCTCCCTGCCTTAAATTGAACCTGTAAGCTTTGCCATCAAAGCCATGCGCACGAACATGCCGTATTTGACCTGCTTAAAATATGCGGCGCGCGGGTCATCGTCTACTTCCGGCGAAATCTCGTTTACACGCGGCAGCGGATGAAGCACAATCATCGAAGGCTTGGCGTTTTTCATTTTCTGCTTGTCGAGAATGTAGCTGTCTTTCAAGCGTATGTAGTCCTGCTCGTTAAAGAAACGCTCTTTCTGAACGCGCGTCATATAAAGCACGTCGAGGTCGCCGATAACATTTTCGAGCCTTTCCTCTTCAACAAACTCTACGCCTGATTTCTTGAAAACCTGCTCCGTAATATATTCCGGAATCTGAAGCTCTTTGGGGCTTATCAGCACGAATTTGTTATCAGGGTAGCGGCTCATTGCCTTTGCAAGGCTGTGAACTGTGCGACCAAACTTCAAATCGCCGCAAACGCCGATTGTTAAGCCTGAAAAGCCGCCTTTGTAAGCCCTGATTGTAAGCAAGTCTGTCAAAGTCTGGGTCGGGTGGTGGTGGCCGCCGTCTCCGGCATTTATAATCGGAACTGAAGAATACTTTGAAGCAAGAACGGCCGCGCCTTCTTTCGGATTCCGCATTGCAATAATGTCTGTATATGAAGAAACAACCCTGATTGTGTCAGCCAGGCTTTCGCCCTTTGTTGCCGAACTGCTTGAGGCTTCTGCAAAGCCAAGCGTTTTGCCGCCCAAGCGCAGCATCGCCGACTCAAAAGAAAGCCGAGTACGTGTACTCGGCTCAAAAAAAAGTGTTGCTAAAATTTTTCCGTGGCAGACTTCTGAAAATGCACTTGGATCTACAATAATTTTTTCTGCAAGAGAAAAAATCTCTTCCATTTCTTCTACCGTTAAATCTGCCGGTTCAAGCAGATGCCGTCCTGCGAGCATGAATCCTCCAAAGTTTTTGTTTTTAAGATTATACACTAGTTGAAACCTTATGGAAAGAAGTTTTACCCCAAAAAGTTGCGGACAGGTCAATTGACACAAAGCGCACCTTTGGATAATATGCAACCATGTTGCAAAAAACGTATCATACAAAGGCTACGGAAGCAATTTCAGAGTTCATAACTTCAAGGCAAGACCACAGCTTTACGGCGGCAGAGCTTGCAGATTTTCTAAAAGAGCATGGGCTTGATGTAAACAAGACGACAATTTACCGCAATCTTGACAAGCTGACCGAAAACGGTACGCTGATAAAGCATAAATCGCAAGTCAACGACGGCTTTATCTATCAAGAAGCTTCTGCCGGC
This sequence comes from uncultured Spirochaetaceae bacterium, assembly GCA_902797925.1. Lineage (GTDB taxonomy): Bacteria > Spirochaetota > Spirochaetia > Treponematales > Treponemataceae > UBA1240. The sequence goes on along the minus strand of CADBUT010000420.1, from coordinate 497 downwards.
GGCGACTGCCACGAGCATATTCATTTTCAGTGCTCAAAATGCGGTTCGGTGCTTCATCTTTCAGACGAAAAAACGGCTGATTACTTGAAAACACTTTCGGAAACGCTTGGGCTTGAAATTGATACAACTTCTTCAACATTAAACGGATTATGCGCGAAATGCAAAAAATAAAACGGAATACCGCAAGAGCCGTGCTTTTTGCATTTCTTACAGCGTTCACCCTTTTTTCGTTATTTTTCATCATAATAGAAGCAGACCACGACTGCTGCGGCGAAAACTGCCCGGTTTGTCTTATCATTCAGTTTTCACAGCGGAACATTCAGCTTTTGCGCCTGATTTTGTGTAGCGCCGCCATTTTGTTTGCTTCTTTCAACAAGCAGCCGAAAAGCTTTTTCAGAATTCCGCACATTTATATAGAACAATTCTCTCTTTTTTCGCAAAAAATCCGCCTGAACGATTAGTTTCCTTGAATTGACTGCGGCTGTCTGAAACATGCT
>CADBUT010000419.1 GCA_902797925.1 uncultured Spirochaetaceae bacterium | reverse complement strand
TCTACAATCACTAATGTCTGTTTTTTTGCTTTCTTTTTGGCGGCAGTTTTTTTCTCTGGCATAAATACGTCCTCTATATCTTTTTCATCGCTATTTTTTCTATCAATTGTTAATGAAAAATTCTATTTTCTTTGTTTTTATTCAAAAACATCGGCAGATTTTTCTATAAAGAACCAAAAAACTCAATTAATGCTGAATTACTGCCAGAATCTCGTCCGCGCTGCTTATAACAGGCGCGCCGTCATTAATATATTGATTTATGTCCATTTTTTTGGTTTGTGTCAATTCTTGTCCGGGCTGTTTCGTGCAGCATTCATGAAAAACAAGTTCTCTGCCCTGCTCTATCGCAAAATCTGCCGTTATAAGCGCACCAGAGCCTCTAGGCGCTTCGATAACAGCTGTAATGGAAGATAATCCCGAAATAATTCTGTTGCGCGCCGGAAAGCACCATTTTTGAGGAGCAGCACCAGGCGGGTACTCGCTTAAGATACAGCCGCCTTTTTCGAGCATTACACGGCTTAATCTTCTGTGCCCGGCCGGATAGATGTTCTCAACTCCGCAGGCAAGAACGGCACATGTACTTGCGCCGCCGTCAAGCTTTCCGGTTTTGGCAGAAACCGCACCCTTGTGCGCCGCGCCGTCAATACCATGCGCAAGCCCTGAAACAACAGTTACACCGTTTTCGGCAAGGCTTTTAGATATTTCAAATGCTGCCTTTAATCCCTGTGCTGTGGCACGGCGGGTGCCTACAATTGCTGCGGTCTTTTCTGCAAGGCAGCCGATGTTTCCGCGCCAGAAAATCATAAAAGGTGGGTCAAAAATCTCTTTTAGCAGTGCAGGATAATCATCATCTTCTTGAAGACAAGTCTTTATATTATACGCCTGCATTATTTTTAATGCGTATTCTACCTGTTTTTCAAGTTTTTCCGGAAACCATAGCCTGCTCTTTATTTCACGCTTTATGATTTTGGAAATATCGCTTACCGTAAGCTGCTCAAGCTCTTTTAAGCTTGAAATATTTCTGCTTAAAATGCGCTTCTCACCGGGCTTTAAGAACACAATATGAGAGATACCGAGCGCAAGAGGCAGATTATTCATACATGGCATCCAGTACCGCCTTTTTATTGGCGGCAGCAGCTTCCTTACGCTCTTTTGAAGTGTCTGCCGCTATAACTTTGTCATACATTGCTACTGCCGCTTCGTAGTCATAGGTCATATAATAGGCATGTCCCAAAAGCATCATTGCCTCAGTGTTTTTTTCTTCAATTGTAAGTGCTTTTTCCAGTAGAGGAACAGCTTTTGCCGGCTGATTCATCTCCAGAACGTACAAAACCGCAAGACCATAAATTGCTCTAAAATAGTCCGGTTCAAGGTCCACAGCACGTTTGTAGCCTGATTCTGCAAGCAGAAGATAATTGTCACGCTCTGTTGTTTTTCCGTCTGCGTTAAAGTCAAGCGTGGCTTTTGCCATAAAACCTGCGGAAACACCTATGTAATAGAAAAGATTCTGATTCTGGGGATAATACTGCACAGCCTTTTGAAGTGCAGATAAAGCCTCACCGTACATTTCTCCGTCAATGTACTTTACTGCAAGAATTTTGTACCAGCTGCCGGTCTGCTCCTGCAAAGCCAGCAGCTCCTCAGCACGTGCTTCGTTTTTAGCTATTGCTTCTTCAAGTTCTTCTACAGTTAAAGGATTTTCAACGCCTGCTTCAAGCGCTTCAAGGTGCTTTATCTTCTGTCTGGCTGAATTTTTTCTGCCTAAAACAAAATAGCTTAGTACAATGCAGCAGATAAATATACATGCAAAAATCAAATTCCGTTTATTCATAAGTGATTTCCTATAAGTAATATATATGATTTTTTTTATTATTTTGTACCTGAAGGCTGTTTATTTTTAAAATTTTTTGAATTTTGTGGAAAATATTCGTTGTAATAGTCGTGAAGCGACTCATTATCAACGTGGGTATAAATCTGTGTTGTGGAAATGTCTGAATGTCCGAGCAAAGCCTGAACTGAGCGCAAGTCTGCACCGCCTGCAAGCATGTGCGTAGCATAAGAGTGGCGCAGCGTATGCACTTTGGCCGTTACGCCAGTTTTGGCTTCTAATTCCTGAAAGCGCTTCCAGATTCCCTTTCTTGAAAGTGGTTTTGCCTGATAGTTTACAAAAACGGTGGGCACAAGTCTGTCACCCACAATTTTTGGACGTGCTTCTTCAAGCCACTTTTTGAGCCAGTCGTAGGCAGCGCCGCCAAAAGGCACAATACGCTCTTTTGAGCCTTTGCCGTTTACAAGAATCATGCGCTCTGCAAGATGCACCTGCTCTGTCAAAAGACCGGCAGCTTCACTTATACGGAGGCCGCAAGAATAGATAAGCTCAAAAAGTGCGCGGTCGCGTACGCCCAACGGCGTTGAAACATCAATTGAAGAAAGCAGTGCGTCAACCTCTTCAACGGACAAAACACGCGGCAAAGTTCTGTGATATTTAGGCTTTTCAAGCAGCAGCGCAGGGTTGTCAGTCCAAGTGCCTAGCGAAGTCATAAACTCACCGTATGCACGCAAAGCCGAAATGTCTTTTGCTATTGTACGTTCATCTGCGCCTTCAGTTTTACGGAACACCAAAAAACGTGAAAGTTCCTGAACAGGTATCATATCGCTAATAGAAAAACCGCCTGCTGCACCATCAGGCGTCTCAAGCCAATGGTACAAGGCGGTTAAACTCAAAGCGTATGTTTCTGCAGAAAGCTTTGCTTTATGGCTTACCGTGAGTAAATAAGCATAAAACTGTTTTACTGCATGGCAACAGAATTCCATAAAAAGCTAATTGTTTTTCGGTGTAAGATTAATTGTTCCTTTGCGCTGGCAGGCAGGTCTGTCAAGATCATCGGCAAAAGTTCTTTGTCCTGCCAAACGGGAAGGCTGCCCTGGCTTGCTTTCTGATCCGCCGCCTGAAAGACGGATCCATTCATTTCTTGAGAAAACTTCGTTTTTATCGTCTTTAATTTCAGGCTGCTTTTCTTTAACAGCATCAGCGATTATATCTCTGTCTGTTGCTTTATTTGTTCTAAAATCAGCATTGAAGCCTGTTGCAATAACAGAAACCAAAACTTCTTCGTTCATGTTCTGATCAATTGCAGTACCGGTAATAATAAGCGCTTCCGGATCAGCTGTTGCTGTGATGATTTTTGCAATTTCTTCTGTTTCAACCAAAGAAAGCGAATCATCGCCGGTAATACTGATAAGAATGTTCTTTGCACCTTCGATTCTTGAATCTTCAAGCAGCGGGTTGTTGATGGCGGCGGTTGCTGCATCTACAGCCCTGTTTTCACCTTTGCCAAGACCAGAACCCATAATTGCATCGCCTTTGTTTTCCATTGTTGTCTTTACGTCAGCAAAGTCAACGTTGACAAAGCCCGGCTTTGTAATCAAGTCTGAAATACACTGAACACCCTGGCGGAGAACATCATCAGCCATTCTGTAGGCTTCTTTTATCGGTGTCTTTTTATCTACAATTTTCAAGAGATTCTGATTAGGAATAACTATAAGAGTATCAACTGCTGCACGGAGTTTTCTGATTCCTTCTTCTGCAAGCGCCATCTTGACTTTGCCTTCATAATCGAAAGGTTTTGTAACAACGCCTACAGTCAATGCACCCTGATCACGTGCAATTTTTGCGATAACAGGTGCTGCACCGGTTCCTGTTCCACCGCCCATTCCGGCAGTAACAAAGACCATGTTTGCACCTTTCAAGATTTCCTTGATTGTTTCAGTATCTTCCTGAGCAGCCTTTTCTCCGATTTCAGGCTTACCGCCAGCACCGAGACCGCCGGTCAATTTTGAACCTATGCCAATTTTTTGAGCTGCATTTGAATAATTCAATGCCTGAACATCAGTATTTGCTACGATAAATTCTACATTTTCAAGACCACAGGCAATCATGCGGTTTACTGCATTTGAACCGCCGCCGCCTGCGCCAATTACTTTAATAACTGTCGGGCTTACATTCTGCTGACTAAGAACTTCAATATCCATCATGTTTCCTCCCACCACTCATAGGAAAACGTGTAAAATATGCATTAAAATTTTTTTTACTGCTACTATATATCAAAAGAATCGGATATTTTCAAGAAAAAATTAGAGGATTTATGAACAGGCTGTAAAACTGTGCAAAAAAATTGCACAGTTCCACCACTAGAAAAACGCCTTGAAAAATTCTTTTATACCTGCAAACAGGTCTTTAGTTAAAGTATTATCCCTCTGTTTTGTTTCTCTAATTTGTAATTGACCGGACTCAATTGCCTTTCTGCGGACATCAGCCTGTGTAAGAACTATACCTGTTGCTGTAGCAAATTGTGGCGAATGATATTCATCAAACAATCCGCCCATTTTTGCAGCATTACCGATTCTGACTGCCGATGTATCAAAAACATACGATGTCAAATCTGCAATACCGTGCATTAATGCACCGCCGCCGCACAAAACAATATTGCCTGAGAGCTGCTTTGATTTTGTCAATAAAGCAAGCTTGTCACGTGTCATTTCAAGAATTTCCTGAACGCGCGGCTGGATTATCTGGCACAATTCCTGACGTGTAATAATCTCCGGCGCTCTTCCGCCAACACCAGGAAGCAATACTTCTTCGTATGTATCAAGCAGAGGTTCCCAGCAGCAGCCGGCATCTATCTTAATTTTTTCAGCATTTTCAGTAGATATTCCTTTAACAATAGCAATATCATTTGTGACCATCTGTCCGCCAATTGGAATTGAACATGAGCAGACAGGAGCGTCATCATAGAGAACAAGCACATCAGTTGTGCCACCGCCAAGGTCAATTAAAATTGAACCGAGATTGCGTTCTTCCTGAGTCATTACTGAACGGGCAGCAGCCAGAGTTTTCAGCATAATGCCGTCTACACCGTAAGCAGCACGGTTTACACACCTGACGATATTCTGTGTAGCTGTAACAGAAGCCGTAACGATATGCACTTCTACTTCAAGACGCACACCAATCATTGCACGCGGTTCTTTTAAGCCGCCCTGGCCGTCAACTATATAAGACTGTGGAATTACATGAAGAATTTCACGGTCCATTGGAATCATTATTGCACGCGCAGCATCAATTACACGGTCAATATCAGACTGATCTATTTCTTTGTTTTCTTTTCCTTTGCTTGAAACTGCAACAAGACCTTTTGAATTGAAACTTTCAATTTGAGAACCGCCAATCGCAACATAACAGGATGTTACTTCACAAGCTGACATTAACTCAGCTGCTTCTATTGCAGATTGAATGGCTTTTAAAGTAGCCTCGATATTAAGAACAACACCCTTTCTAAGACCTGTTGACGGGCTTGAACCGACACCAGTTACATTCAAGCTTCCGTCTTCAGATAATTCGGCTATAACAGCCCTTACATTACATGTTCCTATGTCCAGTCCGACAATTACATTATTCAAAATCCAGCTCCCTACCGGTTAGAATCATTATTCAAAGCTCCACCCCTAAGCTGATATGAACGGTCTGAATTTCTAGTTTTATAAGAAACAGCTCCGTAGCGCAAATCAACCTCTGTCACATCAGGATCAAGGGAATCAATTACATCAAGCACAACCATCATATACTGTAATGATTCTTCATTCAATTCTTTATCGGCTAAAACACGGATTTTTGAATGCATTGGATATAATATAAGGTCATATTCACCATAATCTTTCGGTGAAATTCTAATTTCTGAAATTGCACTGAAATATGCAGGCTTTGTTTCAAGAATTGTGCCAATCTGCTTAAGAAGCGGTCTCAGCTTTGTATTAAGACGGATTCCAGGATGCGGGTTCTCAAAAGTCAAACCGCTTATAATCGGCACATTTCCATTCGGAAGACTTCCGTCTACACGGTACACATAACCTGTCTTGTCAATCTGAACTGCAACAGATTTTCCGTCAACTTCTGCAATTGCAATGGCAGCGGTTTTGCGCTCAGTAACAGTTATTATAACCTGATCAGGAAAACTCTTTTCAACCTGAACACTTTCAAACAGCGGCAGCTTTTTCAGCTTAGAAGACAAAGCACCGGTATCAAAATTTATCCATGTTTGTCTGACGTTCAACCCGCACAACCTTATTATATCATCCGGTGTGTATTGGGTTAAACCTGAAAACCGGACCTGAACAGAAGCTGTACAAGGGATAATAACCACATAAATTACAGCTTCAACAACAAGAACAGCAAAAAGAACTGCGACCAGTATTTTCAGAATATTAGTGCGCATATCAGCTGTTTTTGCTTTTTTCACCTTGCTCAATCTCTCTTTCTGAGAACAATAACGATCTGCATCTGCAAAACTGTACATATCACCCATTTTCAGTTACCCTCTCCTTTATTCCATCTGGATACATTTATTATTAAACCGCAAAAGCTCATTGACACAATCAGGGACGTTCCGCCCGAAGAAAAGAACGGAAGGTTAATTCCCGTAGACGGGAATAAACCGCAAACAACGCCGCAATTCATTATAGATTGAATTAGTATTGCGCTGACACAGCCAAAAGCCAGCAGGCTTCTGAATCTGTCTTTGCAAACTAATGCAATCATATAACCTCTTATAATAAAATATGACAGAACAACAAAATACAGAACAATACCGAAGAAGCCCATTTCTTCAGCCCAACCGGCAAATATAAAGTCAGACTGAACTTCTGGAATTGAAATGCTTCCTCTGAACAAGCCGCCTATTCCCTGCCCCCAGAAGCCGCCGCCAGAAACAGCCTTTCTTGCCATATTCAGCTGATAGCCGCCGCCATAAGGGTCAATAGACGGGTTCAAGAACGAAATAATTCGCTCAACGCGGTAAGGCTCTGTAAAAACAAACAGCAGAACAACAGGCAGAACCAGGCAGAAAAAGATAACAAACCACCGTAATTTTATGCCTGAAAAGAAAAACAGAACAAAACTCAGAATCATCACTATAAGCGAAGTTGAAAAGTCGTTCTGAAGATAAATAAAAATGACAAACACCGATGTCATTATAACAGCCGGAATAATTGTCGCGGCAAGCTCATCAAGTCTGTCGTGCTTTTTTGCGAACAGATGAGCCAGATAAAGAACTATAACGAGCTTTGCAGGCTCAGATGACTGAAACTCTATACCGGCGATTCCGAGCCAGCGTCTGGCACCGTTCTTTTCAATACCGATTCCCGGAATACATGTAATCATGCACAAAAATATTGAGGCAAGCACAATTGCCGGAAGGAAGCCTCTTACCCTGTCAAGGTCAATCATTGAAAGAAAGAAGACAACGACAATGCCGGTTAACAAAAACACAATCTGGCGCTTAACAAAAAACAGCTCGTCATTTTTAATGCGCAATCCCGGATTAATTGAAACGCTATATAAAGTCACTAAACCAAGACCAAGAAGCAGAATAAATGAAACAAGAAAACCGATATCCGTCTTTTTGCCAATAATGATTTTTTCAGACGAATGAAAGAAATTAATGTTCATCATGCGTGGCCTCCAAGCTTAATATTCAAAGCGTCGGCAGCACGCCACAATTCCATTCCCTTAGAAGCTTTAAGCAGAACTAAATCGCCGTTGCAAACAGCAGTTCCCAGTTCTTCTGAAATATCCTCAATTTTGTCACTCCAGAAGCTTCTCTTTTTGTCTTTGCAGGCAAGATAAGCGTTTTTCATCTCGCCGCCAAAGAAGATTACATAATCAGCCTTTGACTTTGCGGCTTTTGTACCAAGCTCGGCATGAAGTGCCTTAGATTTTTCGCCAAGCTCAAGCATATCGCCCAAGACGTAAATCTTTTTGCCCTTCCATTCGAGATCATCGCAAAATGTAATCGCGCTTTCCATTGAATCAGGATTTGCGTTATAGCAGTCATGCACTAAAGTTTTTTCACCGCGGTAAATCTGGCTGCGGCCAAAAATTGTCTTTACGCTCTCCAGACCTTTTTTGATTTCGGCTGTAGACAGATGCAGATATTCGGCGACAGAAATTGCAGCCAAAGCATTTGAAAAATTGTGCTTTCCCGGCACAGGGAATCTTATAAACACGCCGTCATATTCAAAAGTTGTTCCGTCTAAGCCGGAAGAAGACACTTCACGGATTTTGCGGTTTGATTTAATACCATATTTTTCTATCCGGCCTTTTTTTACTTTCTGCAAAAAAGAAGCATATTTGTCATTTTCAGGAACAAAACCGATGCAATTCTCTGAAAAATTTGAAAAAATCATTTTTTTCTCTTCAGCTATTGCATCCTGTGTGCCGAGAATTCCGATATGGGCAGTACCTATGTTTGTAATCACAGCAATTGAAGGAAAAAGAACCGAAGCAATTTCAGATATCTCACCTCTACGGTTCATGCCCATTTCAAAAATGCCAACCTCGTGTTCGGCGCGTATTTTAAAAACTGAAAGCGGAAGACCTGTCTCTGAGTTAAGATTGCCTTCATTTGTTACAACCGAATATTTTTGAGAAAGCACAGAAGCGATAATCTCTTTTGTTGTAGTTTTACCGGAAGACCCTGTTACACCGATTTTTATAAGGCTTGGAAACTGCTCTACATAGCGTTTTGCAGCTTTTTGAAGAGCCGTCATTGTATTTTCAACTGCAATAAAAGTTGCATTAAATTCTTTTGCAAGATTTTCAAAATTCGCCTTATTTTCACTTAATTCAGAATTGGCAACAAAAACAACAGACGCGCCGCTTTCAAGCGCCTGTCTTATGTAGATGTGCCCGTTCTGCACACTGCCGATAAGCGGTACAAACAGCGAATTTTTGACACATTTCCTGCTGTCAATAGCAGCAGACGAGAAACAAAAACTGCTGCTTTTGCTTCCAATCAGGCTGCCGCCGACAGCATCAATTAAATTTTCAAAACTAAGAAGAGTATTAGTTTCCATTTTTTTTGCCTTTCACTTCAACACGAATTATATCTTCAGGTTTTGCTTTTTCCATATTTAATGTCTCTGTGGCAATCATCTCGATTCTGTCCGGGCTGGAAAGTTTTGAGATGCTCGCAACGAGGCGTTTGTTTTCTTCTATGATTTCATACTGCTTTTTTTCAATAGCCTGTACGGATTCTTCAAGTCTTGCATATTTTTGTGCCTGCAGCGTGTTCAAGATTAAAAGCGCAGGAATAGAAAGAGCCAAAACACATATAAAAATGTTCTTCATTACACATTCGATTTTCATATACTTTCTCTAACCTTTCTTACAACCCGCAGTCTTGCACTTCTAGACGGCGAATTTCTTTTGATTTCTTCAGGCGTCGGATCGACCGGCTTTCTTGTAAGCAAATCTGCCCTGCGGCTTCCACCACAAGTGCATACAGCCTGTTCCGGCGGGCATATACATTCTTTTGCAAGATTTCTGAAATGCACTTTGACAATTCTGTCTTCAAGCGAATGAAACGTAATAACGCCGAGCTTTCCGCCAACTTTAAGTACATTAAACGCAGAATCAAGAACCCGTGGGAGGCGGTCTAATTCTTTGTTTACGGCAATGCGCAAAGCCTGAAAAGTCTTTGTAGCCGGATGAATTGCACCATGCCTGTACTGTGCAGGCACTGCTCTGTAAATAATATCGGCTAAATCTTTTGCGTTTTCAATTCTGGCAGAACGGCGTGCCTCAACAATAGCACTTGCAATACGGCGGCTGTATCTTTCTTCGCCATAAGCGTAAATCATGTCAGCCAAGTCATTCTCGTTTAACGACTGAACCAAATCCGCAGCAGAAACATCTGCATTAGGTGACAGACGCATATCAAGCGGTTCATCCATACGGAAAGAAAAGCCTCTTCCTGATTTTTCATAATGAAACAGCGAAATACCCAAGTCAAAAAGAATCAGCGACGGTCTGTCTGCTTCATTATTGAATTCAGCATAAAAATCATCAAACCAGCCCGAATAAAAAGACATCCGCTCACCGAATGGAGCCAGACGCTCTTTTGCTCTTGCCTGAATAACAGGGTCGGCATCAATACCGATTATCCGCAAATTTTTGTATTTTGTAAGAAAAGCTTCTGAGTGACCTCCTTCTCCAAGCGTAGAGTCTATCATAAGAGGAGAATCACCATAATTTTCGTTTTCCGGCGACAAATAGGACAGGCATTCGTTCAGCAAAACTGACGTATGAACAATTTCCAATTAGATTCCCCTTTTTATACAAACTGCAATATTTTTTTCTGCACTTTTAAAAACAAATAGAAGACAACCCTTCTGCAGCTTCCTGGAATGAGGATTCGCTTTCAGAAAGATAATCTTGATATGTTGCACTGTCCCACAATTCAATGTACTTGTTTACACCGAGCACAACACAATCTTTTTTTAAATTTGCATAATCGCGGAGGCTTTGAGGAATTGATATTCGACCAGATTTGTCAAACTCAACTTCTTGAGCAGGGGCAATAAGACGGCGTAGCACAAGACGGGCCTGTGCATTAAAAGGTGATGAATTAGCCATTATCTTAGCAGACAGCTCCCGCCATTCCTCAGGCGTAAACAGCCAGAGACATTTATCTAACGCCTGCGTCAGAACGAGAACATTGTCTGTCAGCTCAGTCCGTAATCTTGTCGGAAAAAGGATTCTGCCTTTTTCATCAAGCGTATTACGGTATTCACCGGTAAGAAGCTCCATCCACTTTTACCTACTTTTCCCCACTTTCTCCCACTTAATTCCATTTTAGCAGAGATAATCAGAATGTCAACGATGAAATTTACAAAACTGTAAAAAAAGTTACAAATGCTTTACTTTTACATTAAACATCTGTATAGTCAATTTTATGATCAATACATACAACGAATCTTCTTTGCACGAAAAACTAAAAAATTATTATGCAGAACAGCTGAACGGAAAAACTGAAATTGAGATAGAAAACTTTTTCTGTGATGTAGTGGCAGAAAAAAAGATATATGAAATTCAAACAGCCAATCTTTCTTCTCTTGCGGACAAGATAAGCAGCCTTATAGGTATTTATTCCGTTACGGTTGTATTTCCTATAGCAGAACGGACATTAATTCAAACCAAAAGCGAAACCGGCGAGATTCTTTCAAAAAGAGTAAGCCCCAAAAAGGAAAACGAGATCAGATTATTTAAAGAGACAACAAAACTTCTTCCGTTTTTCGACAATCCGAATTTCAAGATAATCCTTTTAAAGACTGAAATTTTAGAGACAAGAATAAAAACAAGCTGTCCTGTTCAGCTTAAAAACAATTCACGGCGCTGGAAAAAAGACTGGTATAAACAGGACAAAGAGCTAATCAAAATCAATTCAGAAATTATTTTTGATTCTTCTGACTGTTATATAAAGCTTGCAAAAAGCATTATTGCAGACGGACCGTTTTCGCTTAAACAGCTTAAACAGAACAAATGCTGCAAAAAATATGCAGGCCATATTCTTTGGGCGTTGAAAAAACTTAACGCAGTTGAAGAATGTCTTAAAAGAGGCAACGAAAAGTTTTACAAGTTCATTAAATAATTTAAAACATCAAAAAACTTTTAAAACAAAAAAGGCTGTCAAAATGACAGCCTTTTCGCTAACCAGTAAATATTTTACCAGTTATCTGACATATCGTCTTTATCACGGTTTTCCATTGCGTACAAGTCTGTAACTGCGCGCAAATCATCGAAATAAACGTAATAAGAACCGTATGCCTGAAGCGGATCACAATCAATGCGGAATCCGACTACACGAAGTCCAGGATTATCGCCGTAGCGTGGATCAGCCTGAACAATACCGCGCTTTCCATCTGGAGAAGGTGGAATAGCAACAACCATTTTCTTCCATCCAGAGAAGTTCAACTTTCCTACATAAAGTTCATAGCTCTTTCCAAAGAAATCCTGAACGAGGATTGTCAATGTATGGTCGTTATTGCGGCCGCAAACCCACATTGAAACTGTCTTTGTAACACCTTCAATAGGAATAGGTCTTGTAGCTTTAATTGTGAAGCTTGAGTAGCCGCGGTGCATAAAGTCAACTTTAACACCGAGAACCTTGCTGTCATCCTGTCCCTCTGGAACACCAACAGGGAGAGGCTCTTTTGCAGCAGGAGCACCGTCAAACAATCTAGCAGATACAATGCCGTCATCGATAGGCATTGCAACATCCCATGAACCTTCGCGCTCGAACAGGTCGAGAGAAACTTCTCTAAGAGCCTGACGGGCAGCGTCTACACCGAGCATTTCAGGATCTGCGTCAGACAAAGAAGACTGTGCAAAAACACCGAAAGCCATAAAAAGAACTAATGCTGCAACTAGAAGCTTTTTCATCGTCCAGCCCCCTCATCAAAAACAACAGATTCAAGATCATATCCGTCATATACATTTGCGAATGTATTTGTAAGATATTTAAACTGATCAAAGTATACTGTAAAGATATCTACTGGAGCCTGTGGATCTGTTCTGATACGGAATCCTACAAACTGCAATGTTTTTGCTCCAGAGCGGAAGCGAGAATGCTGATTAATCCAACCAGGAATTGTTGTCTTAACGTTTCTCCAACCAACATATGAAAGTTTTGTCATAGGAAGTGAATGTACACGTCCGTCAGCGTCGCGAATAAGCAAATCCAAATTATATGAATATCCGCCGCCCCATACCCAAACATCTACGTGGTCAACATCACCTTTCAACGGAAGGTTCTGTGGAACATATTTTCCGTTTGCATCTTGCTTTGCAGGGAAAATCTCTACCCAGTTGTCACCTTTACGGTTAAAAGCAAATTCAACGCCTAATACCTTGCCGACAACTCCCTCTTTGAGAAGGTATTTAACCGAGTTCGGCGCTCCCTCAAAATATTGCAGTTTGGGATAACCGTCAGCAACAAATCTGCTGCCCTGAACGTACCAAACCCAGTCCCCATTCTCAGCGGTCTGATCAAAATCATCGACCATCAAAGAATCGTAACTTGTTGTTGTTACCGTCTGACCAAAAATAGGCAGCAATAACAGCAAACTTACGAGGACGAGACAAACACTTAATCTGCCCTGTTTCATCCAAATCTCCTTTTGTTATTGTCAGAAAAAGCTCGTTACACTTCTTACCGAGATATTATATTCCCCTTGCCATAGCTTTGTCAAACAATTTACAACGATAAGTGCAGACACACCGCTAAAATTGCAGCCATGTAAAGATAAGAATACTTATAAAATATCGGCGTAAAGTGCCTAAAACTTAACCCTGTAAAACACAGCGTCTGCATTACATTTTTTGTGCGGAAAGAGCCGGCATTTTTGTTTTCTCTATTGATTATTTTCCTTGAAATTAATACTATTGCTATAATATTTTATCTAATTCTAAGGAGTTAAAATGACCAGCTATAAAGATCTCGGTCTTGTAAACACACGCGAAATGTTTGCAAAAGCCGTAAAAGGCGGATACGCAATTCCAGCTTTCAACTTTAACACAATGGAACAGATGCAGGCTATCGTACAGGCTGCAGTTGAAACAAAATCACCTGTAATCATGCAGGTTTCTAAAGGCGCACGCAAATACGCAAACGCAACAATCCTCCGCTATATGGCACAGGGTGCTGTTGAATATGCAAAAGAACTCGGCTGCCCTAACCCGCAGATTGTTCTTCACCTTGACCACGGTGATTCTTTTGAACTTTGCAAAGACTGTATCGACATGGGCTTCAGCTCAGTAATGATTGACGGTTCTTCACTTCCGTATGAAGAGAACATTGCTCTTACAAAGAAAGTTGTAGACTACGCACACAAATATGATGTAACTGTAGAAGCAGAGCTTGGTGTTCTTGCAGGTGTTGAAGACGAAGTTGCTTCAGAAGTTTCTCACTACACAAAGCCGGAAGAAGTTATCGACTTTGCAAAGCGCTCAGGCTGCGACTCACTTGCAATTTCAATCGGTACTTCACACGGTGCTTATAAATTCAAGCCGGAACAGTGCACACGCGATCCGAAAACAGGCAAGCTTGTTCCACCACCATTAGCTTTCGACGTTCTCCACGCAATCGAAAAGAAGCTCCCTGGCTTCCCAATCGTTCTTCACGGCTCTTCATCAGTTCCACAGGACGAAGTTGACACAATCAACAAGTTCGGCGGAAAACTCCCTGACGCTGTTGGTATTCCAGAAGAACAGCTCCGCGAAGCTTCAAAATCAGCTGTATGCAAAATCAACATTGACTCAGACTCTCGTCTTGCAATGACAGCAGCTATCCGCAAATATTTGGCTGAAAATCCGGCTCACTTTGACCCGCGCCAGTACCTCACACCAGCCCGTGAGAACATGAAGAAGATGTACATCCACAAAATCGTGAACGTACTCGGTTCAAACGACAAGCTCTAATTGCTGGTGCTATAAGCAAAAAGCCCTGAACACACGTTCGGGGCTTTTTTTATAGATTCAGCGTTTCAAGAAAAGCCGCTTTTACGGCAGCAGCCCCATGAACGGCACATTTGAAAGCTTGCACCAGTTTTCATACTCGAATTCGTCGCTGCCGCTCTTAAGCGAAGTGACAAAAACGCCCATGTCGGGCACTTGCTCGATTTTTCTGTCAAAATCTTCGATGCGCGGGCTTTCTTCAAGCAGACGCAACGCCTGCTTTGCAACACCTTCGCGCGAATCTACAACCTTAACCGCACTTCCGAAAGCTTCTTCAAATTCAGAGAGCAGATGCAGAAAATGAGTGCAGGCAAGCACAACAGTATCAACACCCGAATCTTTGAAAAACTCAACAGCAGGCGCAATTGCGTGCAGCCGCTCTTCGCGCGAAGCAGTAAAAAGATGATGCTCAATAAAAGAGATAAGCTCGCCGTCGCCGCGCTTGTACACGCTGCAGCCAGACGCAAACTGGCTTATTAAATCTTCGGTATAGGGGTCTTCAATTGTGTGGCGCGTCGCAAGCAGACCTATCTTCTTATTCTGCGTAGATTTAGCTGCAAGCTTTATTGCAGGTACAGTGCCCACAAACGGCACTGCGAAGTTTGCGCGCAGGCTCTTCAACGCCGCCACAGACATTGTATTGCACGCAATAACCACAATCTGCGGATTAAAGCATTTTATGGCGCGTTCAACCGTTTCGCACGCCATCTGCTCAATCTGTGCCAATGTTTTTTCGCCATACGGAAAATTGGCGGTATCACCTATATAAACGCAGCGGACATCAGGCGCAATTTCTTTCAGGCTCAACATATACGGAAGACCGCCGGTGCCGGAATCTAAAAAAAGAATTTGTATTCTGTCCATGTTTTTTAGTCACCAAACAAACTGTTGAAAGCATTTCTTGCGTCTTCGGCTTTTTTGCTTCCGGCAGATTTTTTTACACCGGCATTATCAGCCGAATATCGGAAATAATCACAAAAATTTGCTCTTTCTTTGTCGACTGTCAATTCATCAATATTTTCCCTGCAATCATAATGAGAGCCGGGTGCGTAAAAGGCGCAGTTTTTGCAGCAGCGCAAATCTGCACCGCATTTTTCGCAAACCGCACTTCTTGAAACAGGGTTCTCTACTTTGTTATCAGTTCCGCATTTCCAACACATGCGCCCATTATAGAAGATTCCACCAAAAATTGCAATTTTCTGTTTCAAGCTTTTCAAAGCCCGGTCTATGTGATAACATTATTGCATGTTTTCAATTGGATTATGCCAATATCCCGGATGCAGAAATTTAGCAGTATCGCGTATTGACGGAAACGGCAGCATTTTAAACAATGCAGAATTTTTCTGTCTTGAACACGATGAAAATGCCGAAGAAACACGCTACAATGTCTACAAATACATAGAGAACCATGACAAAATAATTGGCTTAAGCATGTCAGGCATTCATTTCAGCAACATAGACTTGAGCGGCAAAAAGTTTTACGGCTGCGACTTAAGAAACTGCACATTCTCTTCGATTCACTCTGAATTCTGCAGAATGCGTATGACGATGCTCGACTTTTCACTTTTCAGCGACTGCAATCTGCTTAACTCAAACATGCAGTTCACAAGTTTCAGCGGCAGCACTTTTTCACATGTTCTTTTCACCAATTCAGACTTAGTACACAACAATTTTAACGGAATAACAGCCCAGCAGTCGTCTTTTGACGACTCAGACTTGTATAACTCAAGGTTTATACGCGCAAAACTTTTCAACACATCAATCAGAAACTGCAACATAAAGCAAAGCTCTTTTCAAGAAGCAAGTTTTGAGAATGTGTCTTTCAAACATTCCAACACAAGAGAAGCAAATTTTTCAGAGGGAGTAGAACTTCAGAATGATTAAAGTTTATTTTCACTTGTGTCTGGAAGGCTTCTCGAACTGCTACATCGTTGAAAACGACCAGACAAAACAGGCTCTTATAATTGACCCCGGAACGGTAAATAAAGAAATGATTATGCAGATTGAGCAGAATCATTTTTCGCTTGAAGCTGTTCTGATAACGCACAACCATTTCAGCCACTATAAGGGGCTTAGAACGCTGCGCAAGATTTACCAGCCCAAAGTATACACAGCCGACTATGAGCTTGCCGCCGACGACACAAAGATTATCAAAGGTGACGGCATCTTAAAGCTTATAGGCACAAAGGTCGGCTATCTTTCTGTGCCGGGACACACAGCCGATTCAATGGTCTATAAAATCGGAAAGATTCTCTTTACAGGCGATGCTTTGACGGCGGGACTTATAGGCAACACAAACAATGCCTATGCCGAAAAAATACTGAAAACAAACATAAAGACAAAGATCTTAAGCCAGAACGAAGAACTTGTGATCATGCCGGGGCATGGGCCGCCTTCTACCATAAAATCCGAAAAGCAGTTTAATACGCAGGCTTTTTCGTCAAAACCGTCTTACAGCAAAAAGACCGGCAGCGAAGAGTTTATTACAGGCTGAAAACACTAAAGGGAACCTCGAAAAGCTTCTGTTTTTCGAGATACCCTAAACATTAAACACGTTAATGCAGTCAAGCATTTTTGAAACTGCCATACTGTTGTTTGTAACACAAGAATCAACACCATCTATAGCACATTCAAGTTTGCGTGAATTTTCAGTATTCTTTTCAAGTGAAGCTGCAATCTCTTGTGAAGCATTAACAATCTTATTAATCGAAGATTCAACATTTTCAGCAAATTCATGCTGCTGCTTTGTCAGACTCTGAATTAATTCAATTGAAGCTACAACAGATTCCGTAGACTTTATCGTATCGTTTGCGCCGATACGCTGCGCTTCCATTGAGTGCGCAATGGTTCTGACCAAATCAGAAGTATTTGCAATGCCGGCGTTAATTTCTGTAAAAGCATTTCCAGCCTGCTGAATTGATTCTACACCGTTCTGAATTTTTCCGACCATATCCTTTATGTGCACTGCAATATTCTTTGCACTCACAGAACTTGAAGAAGCAAGTGAACGGACTTCGTCGGCAACAACTGCAAAGCCCTGACCGATTGCACCGGCATGAGCTGCCTCAATTGCAGCGTTCATAGAAAGCAGGTTTGTCTGAGATGCAATTTTCTGAATGACCTTGACAATATCCTGAACTTCATTTGAAGCAGTCTGTATTTCCATAATTGCATTGACAGCAGTTTTTATAGCACCCTCACCTTTTTCGCTTGCTTCCTTCAAGCTGGTTGAAACAGTGTCAGCCTGCTGGGCAAGCTCCGCAACAGCCTCAATGTTTTCTGCCATTTCAGATACAGAGCTTGAACTGTTGCGTACTGAAGCAGTCTGCTGTTCAATCTGCTGCTCAACGTCAAGAACACTTCTGGTAACATTAACAACATCGTCTCTTGCATTTTCTACAAGCTCTTTCTGGAGCTCGCCTTCTTTCATGATTTTTTCTGCAGTCTGCTTCATATTTGATAAAGCATCATTTGAAACTTTAAGCGATTCACTTAAATTTTCAGCAGAATTCTCTACTATATAAGTTTCTGTCTTTATGTCCTGTACCATTGAAGCAAGATCTTTCATGAAAAGATTTATCTCAGTAGAAAGCGCGCCAATATCATCATGCATGGCAATATCAATCCGGGATGTTAAATCGCCTTTGCTGCCAATATCCCGGACGCGCACAGCTGTGTGCTGAATACGCGACTTAATATCAGATGCAAGAACATAAACCAAAGCAATACAAGGAATAAAGGTTGCAATAAATACTTTCGGAAAATGCCTGAGGTATTCGCTCATCATATCTTCAACAGGCGCGCCGCAGTCGCCAAAGATAATCTGATATGGAAGACAGAAACACTGCAAGCCCATAAGCCCGAGAATCACAACGCTTGAAAAGATAATCTTATATTTGATTGAAAATCTTATATCGTGGTCAAGCTCGTCTACAGAATGAATCTTAAGCAGACGCCGGTCATCACGCATAAGTACACCCACTATAAAGATTTCGAAAATCGCTATAAGACAGCCTATAAGTATTGCCTGAATCATAATGAGTGTTATGCGGCTTGGAACAAAAACAATTACTTCATTTTTTATGTCTACTATAATTGCAAAAGCCTGGCCTACACCAAAGCCAATCATATTTGTAATCAAAGAAATGATGTTTATCTTTGACTGTGAGCGGATTGCCATTTTACGCTCTTCATCTGTTATTTTTTCACCGTTCTTGATTTTTTTTATAACCTTAGTGAATCTGTTAAGAACAACAAAGTTGTACGAGCCCATTGTTAGCATCAGCACAAATGTGGCAAATAATGTAGAACCTATTCCAGAAAAATATGTAGGAAGAATTCTATAAAAAAATTCAAGCTGATACCACCGCAGATAAAAACCGCCGGCATAGGACAAAAGCAAAAATATAATAAGATAGTTTCTTGTCAGTTTCATAATAATCCCCTATCTAACGATGCAGTAAATATTTACGAAAATTATCTTTGCATAGTCTATTTTTCTTTTTGCATTATGTCAAGTTTTTTAATTATGTTAATTGTATGCTTTTATTTTTTTCTGAAGCTCACGGTCAAGGCTGTTGGCAAAAAGATTGAGCTCTTTTTTGCCGAAAGTACCGCTGCGCTTTATGTCTGGCAGCGAACCGTTTTCCATGAGCATGTAGTGCAGATTTCTTGTAGCTAATTTTTCCGCGATATTTGTTTCTGTAAAAACACAGCCGCGGTCGTTTATTACGGCAATTTTTTTGTCAACAAGACGGGAAGCAAGAGGTATATCCCTTGTGATTACAAGGTCTTCGGGATTTGCATTTTCAACTATGTAATTGTCTGCGGCATCTTTTTCGTTTTCACAGACAATCATCTCAAAAAGCTCATTTTTCTTAAACGGAATGTCGTGATTTGCTACAAATTTTAAAGGGATTTTCAGTCTTAGTGCAAAGCGGACAGTCAAATCGCGCACCTGTACCGGACATGAGTCCGCATCTATCCAAATACGGAATTTTTTTGTGTCCATGCAGTTATAAAACCTGATCGATTTTTTTAGTTAATTGCAGAACAATCTTCTCTGCTTCACTCAGCTCGGCATTAACCATCAGCGTATCTGTATTAGGAACATTGCGGCGCTCTTTTGCAAGCTCATCGGTTATCATAATTCCGGCTAAAATTGCAATTTTCAAAGGCTCTTTTAAGTCAGTAGACTGAATTAAGCCATCAACTGTTTCTTTATAATGAGCAAGTAATTTTTCAAGATATAACGAATCTTCATCAGCCTGAATCGAAAAAGAAGTTCCTAAAAGATTTATCTGAAGGGTTCCTTTTGCCATCGCTTAAGCCTTAAAAAATATCAAGCTGCTGTGTTTCTCCGGGTGCTTTCTGCTGTGCTACCGAAGAAGTAATCGTTGAAAATGGGTCTATAGAAGGTGAGTTTTGTGCAGGCTGAGCACTGGCAACAAACTGTGTTGCCGGCTGAGCGCCTGCACTTTCATTAGAAGGCTTAGCAGCCAAATTCTGTTCCGGCATTGTAACCGATGATTCAATGCTGCCACCGCTTACACGCAGAACAGAATCTTCAATATTGTTCAAACGCTCAAGAGCTTTCATAATTCCACTTTCGATCGTAGGCTGGTTCTGCTCAAAAAGAGAAACTTTTGCGGAAAGCTCTACATTTGCTTTCTGCATTTCATCATACTGAACCTTGAGTTCAGAAAACTTGTTGCGCAAAAAATCATTTTCTTTCTGCAAGTCTGCGATTTTTGCTACTGCTGTTTCTACTTTATGTTCAAGAAGCTGAACCTGATCGAGTGAAATCATGTGTTATGCTCCAATTGCTTTTTTTGCAACAGCTACAACTTCTTTAAAAGCTGCAGGATCTTCAATGGCCATATTTGACAATGCCTTGCGGTTGATAATTACGTTGGCTTTTGTCAAACCCTCAATGAAGCGTGAATATGTGATGCCTTCTGCGCGGCATGCTGCATTCAAACGCGAAATCCACAAAGAGCGCATATCGCCTTTTTTGTCGCGGCGTCCTACATAAGCATCTGACAATGCCTGTGTTACGGCATCTTTTGCAGCTTTATAGTTTGTTCCGCGTCTGCCGCGGAAACCTTTAGCAAGTTTAAGAATCTTCTTGCGGCGTTCCTTACGCTTTGTTCCGTCTATAGCTCTAGACATATATAATCTCCTTAGAATGAGCGGCCTAAGCTGCCGCCTTAAATTTCTTTACCTTTATCAGCTATAAGGTATAAGCTGTTTGCGCATTCTTCTTGCTTCTGATTCAGCAAGAATACCGGCTGCACGCAGCTGTCTCTTACGCTTCTTATCCTTTTTTGTAAGAATATGGCGGAGATTCATTTTCTTGTACTTAACTTTTCCAGTTCCAGTCAATGAAAAACGTTTTGCGGCAGCGCGCTTTGATTTCATCTTTGGCATAGATCTAACCTCATTTCTTCGCTTTCGGCGCAAGAGTCATTGACATAAAACGGCCTTCCATAGCAGGCTGTTTTTCCATGACATACTCACCCTCAATGCGTTCTAGTACTTGATTCAGAACATCTAAACCGAGATCGGTATGAGCAAGTTCGCGTCCCCGAAAACGCACCGTTACTTTTACCTTATTACCTTCAGCAAGAAATTCTTTAATGTGCTTTGATTTGAACTCAATGTCACCGTCTGCAATTTTTGGCTGCATACGGATCTCTTTAAGTTTAAGTACTTTCTGGTTTTTCTTGGAGTCACGGAGCTTCTTCTCCATTTCAAAACGATATTTACCGTAATCAAGAATTTTGCAAACCGGTGGATTTGCATTTGGTGCAACTTCCACAAGATCAAGCTCGTTTTCCCTGGCCATTTTAAGAGCCTCAATGGTGGGAACTATCCCTTTTTGTTCCCCCTCACTGTCTATGAGTCTGACCTCACGCACGCGGATCTGTTCATTAACCCGCAATCCTTTGTCTGCCAACAATCCTCCTATGCACGGTAAAATCCGTACTTATTTACAAAGCATGTAAAATATATTAACAGATTTTGATGAAAAATGTCTATAGGGTAACAGATTTTTTCTTTTCGCAGTAGCTTTATTTACTAATATAGTTCAATCGGCGAAAAGTGCAGCTGTTAAATTAGAAAGATCTATTGTAACTATGAGCAAAGTAAAACAGCAAAAAGCCTTTTCTCAATCAACATACATTATACTAGCTTCTTGTAAGCCGTTCAACTTTATGCTATTTTATAGACATGAAATTATTTATGTTGATTCTTTTTCCGGCGGCAGCCCTGTTTTTTACTAATGGTTTTTCTCGTGATGTTCTTTTTCCAAACAAACATACAGCATGCTTTTTATCTTTTTGGGGGCTTGTTCTTGGTGCACTGTACTGCACATGCGACTGGATTTTCTTTCTTCCGGTACATTTTGCCGTCTATAATTATGTTAAAGAATTTTTGTCGCTGTGTATTGCAGAAGTAATCATACCTTTTCTGCTCTGTTTTATTCCGTTCGTCATTTTCTTCAGGGAATCATTAGCATACAAGTTAAGAACTTTTACATATATTCTTTTCGGTTTTTACACAATACAGCTGCCTTATTTTATAATTCAAAGATACACCACGCTTTCTCTGTTTCTTCTGCTCATAAGACCGGTTCTTCAGTTTGCGTTGTGTGTTGCGGCGTACAACATCTTTTCGCTCGTAAAACCGGCAGCTTCTGGCAAAGGAACTGCAAAAACAATTATAGCAATACCGCTTTTTCTGTTTATGTACTTTATTCCAACTTTTATTGAAACTGCATGGTTTTTGGGTGCAGATGCCCAGATTTGGGTAACATTATCAATAGTTTATCTTTTTCTCTCGTTTGTGGCATTTCCTATACTTGCCCGCTCTGCAACAAAAGCATCTGAAACAGCAGAACCATCTGAAATGTAAAGGATTTTGGGGGCGGTAACAGTGCTGTCTGAAAACTTTGAAAAAAACCATACCAGTCAGATTAATACTATATCAGAGTATTTTGACTGGCGCGGAGACCTTTCATTTGAAGCATCTCCTATAAACGAGGTTGACTGTCTTATTTTCTGTCAGCTTTCTTATCTTGACTACTCTTCAATTGTAAGTGAATCATTTGCAAAGCCAATGCGCCTGAAAGATGCCGCGGCAATGTTCGAGAATGCGCCAGATTTTGAACAGCGCAAAAAGAACAGCGAGACAATGGGTAAAGACAATTTTCCATTTTTAAAGGAAGCTGCCGCCACGGGCCGCTTCGGCGAGGTGCTTGTTTCGGGCTTCAGCTCTCACACAGATGACATAACCGAAAAGCAGTTTGCCGCCATAACCTTTGAATTTGCCAAAAACAATGCTTTCATCGCTTTTAGAGGCACAGACGGCACGATTGTCGGCTGGAAAGAAGACTTTAACATGGCGTTTATGTCGCCTGTACCGGCGCAAAAAGACGCCGTAGCATATCTTACAGCATGTGCAAATGCAAATAAAAAGCGCAGTCTTATTGTAGGCGGTCACTCAAAAGGCGGCAACCTTGCGATTTATTCCTCTGTTTTCTGCGATGCTAAGACGCAGAAGCAGATAACAAAAGTCTATAACTTTGACGGTCCTGGCTTTGAGCAGAACATTCTTCAGTCTGCCGAATTTACAGCAATGCTGCCGAAGCTTACAACTTACCTGCCCCAGTCTTCTGTTGTCGGCATTTTATTCAACCACCGCGAAGAATGTATTGAAATTAAAAGCTCGGAATCAATGGGCATTTTTCAGCACGATCCGTTTACATGGTTTGTAACGGCTAAAGCATTTGTAAAGGTTGACGGGCTTACAAACGACAGCAAATTTATTGACTCAACAATTAAGGACTGGCTTGAGCAGCTTGACAACAGCCAGCGCGAAATGTTTATAGACACGCTTTTTGAAGTGCTCTACGCAACAGAAGCACGTACATTGTCAGATTTGTCTGATAACTGGCTTAAAAAATCAAGTGCCGTAATCAAGGCTCTGGCAAGAATAGACCCTGAAACGAGAAGCGCAGTACTTAAGATTTTTAAACAGCTTTTATCGTCTGCAAAGCAAAACATGCCGGTGTTCAGCGAAATAAGCGATGATTTTAAGAAAAAGTGGAATATATAGCGGTTAATCCGGCCATGCCATCTGAATCTGGCGTATATTCGGCAGAACCTCAAAAAAGCTCATAACCAGCTCAGGGTCAAACTGCTTTCCAGCCTGAGACTGAATCTCGTTTAAGACTTCTACTTCAGACCAAGATTCTTTGTAGACGCGCTTTGAAGACAAAGCATCAAAAACATCTGCCAAAGACACAATTCTTGCAGCAAGCGGAATTTCTTCTCCAGAGAGACCTGCCGGTTTTCCAGTGTCAGGATTTATTTCAAGCGGTTCACCGGAATTAATGTCAATTTTTCCAGGGTAGCCCATGCCGTCCCAGCGTTCGTGGTGACGCAGAGCAACATCCCTCGACATTGCATCCAAAGGAGACTGAATATCATCAAAAAGCCGAGAGCCGATCAATGTATGGTTCTGGATAATTTTATACTCTTCGTCAGTCAGTCTTGAAGGCTTTCTAAGAATAACATCAGAAATGGCTACTTTGCCAACATCGTGAAGCATTGCGGCAATCTTCAATGCGTCTCTGTATTTTTCAGACTCAGCGACAGCAACATTGTGCTTAAAAGCCCAGTGGTCGTAGATTTCTACAGCGTAGTTAGAAACGCGGTTTACATGCGCACCGGTTTCTTTCGGGTCGCGGAACTCTGCCATCTGAACCATGCGCAAAATCATTGCACGTGTCAAATGCGCGCGCTCAAGAGCCTGTGTGGCACTTGTAGCAAAATGCTCTATATACAAAACAGAAGCATCATCAAATTCTGTAAGCTGATTGTCTTCTGTCTGCGGATTTATAATCTGAAGAACGCCCAGCACTTTGTTTGTTGCAGTCTTCAAAGGAACAGTAAGAACTGCTTTTGTACGGTAGCCGGTCAATGTATCCGGCTGTTTGTTGAATACAAAAGGTCTGTCAACAAGATTGTAAACATCAGGTACATTCAGAATTGAACCTGTAAGAACGGCATAACCGCACATAGATTTTTCGTTTACAGGGAACGTGAAAAAGTTGTAAGGGAGTTTTTGTCCGGGTGCAAGCTTTTTCTGCTGAGTTTCGTTCTGACCATAACGGATACCAAGCATACCATGCTCATAGACGTAGATAGAACCGGCGTCTGCATGCACGATGTTCCTGGCTTCAGTAAGAATGCGTTCAAGCAAAACGTCAATATCCTGAATCTCGTTCAAGACCTTTTCGAGCTCAATGATTCGTTTTAATTTTTCTTCTCTAGCACTAGACGTATTGGACATATTTCACCCAAAGATGATTCTATACCATATAGATGATTTCGTCCATAATTAATGACTAAAATTCTTTGTGTATCAAAGCAAAATATAACGGACCTGCACCTTTCTGTCTGTCTGGCAGCACATGAATTCCGTATTCAGTCTTTTCGCCGTTGCATAAGCCGTCAGGGTCGATCTCCGGCAGTGCAACTACAGACGCACCGGGGTATTTTTTCAAAAGCTTCTGGATTACGCCGTCATTTTCAGCTTGGGCGAGCGCGCATGTTGAATAGACCATAAAGCCGCCATTTTTCAGCACGAGGAACGCCGAAGAAAGCAAGGCCCATTGCGCAACGGCAAGATTGCGTATGCGCGCAGGGGACCACTGCGCAAGATATTTCGGGTCAGCAAGCACGTGCCTTTCAGACGAGCACGGCGCATCGAGCAAGATTCTGTCATAAGCTTCGCGCTCATAATTGCACCAGCGGCCGGCGTCAAAGCCTGAAACAGAAACACGGCTGCGTATTTCTTCTGGCAGATGCTCGTCGAGCACCTTTACAAGCCTGTTCTTGCGGTCGCGCGAACGTTCGTTTGAGACTAAAGTTGCGCCGTCTGGCATTGACGACGCAATAACTAGAGACTTGCCACCGGGCGCTGCACAAAAATCTGCGGTTTTTTCTGCGCCGTCAAGAGGCAAAGCCTTCGCCGCCCTTACGCTGCCCGCATCAAGGTAATATGTCTTGAGAAGATTTTTTGAATAGCCAATCTGACGCGGCTCGCCAAGCAAGGCGGCGCGTAATGTGTTCCATCTTTCACCGAAAAGCTCTGAATAATATGCGTCGAATAATTCTGCGCCTGTCTGCTTATTCTTATCTTTTTTGCCCATACGATTTATCTTACATGCTCAACGTAAAGTTTGTCTGCTTCTTCTTTTGCTTTTCTAAATGATTCAAGGCTTTTTGC
>CADBUT010000418.1 GCA_902797925.1 uncultured Spirochaetaceae bacterium | reverse complement strand
GGCTATTATGCCGCGCTTGAAAGCAAGAAGCCCGGCGACGAAGTTTCTGTTGCAGTTCTCCGGGGCAGAAAGACCGAAGTAATCGAGATTGTATTAACGGAATGACGGGTTTGCGACTGGGCTGAATCTACGGAACAAGCTCTATCTGGCAAACCCTGCTAGTTTTCGCTAGCGAAAACTAGTGTAGGTCTTATCTGGTAAACCGTTGCGAGTTTTACTGTATTTGGTGGTTTCGACTACGCTCAACCACCGGTTTATGCTGCGGTCACTGAGCGCAGTCGAAGTGACCACTCGGTGCAGTGTCAGCCTAAACGCGGATACGGTTTTACAAATTTAATGTTGTTTTTTTAGCTGAACTCATTGTAAACTTTCAACTAGCAGGTAAACGGGCATCTTTAAAAGGAGATAACTTTTAGATGCCCTTATTTTTTCCGTTTTACCTCTTTTGGGAGTTTATATGAAAAAAAATTGCTGTTTGTGTCTGGCTGAAAAGCTGTCTGGTAAAACTTTGGCGGGGCTGTTTGTTTTTGTGCTTTGCGCCTCTTTGTCTTTTACCGGCTGTAAGCCTTTTAATTCAAAAGTTAAGACAAATGACCCTGTGAAATATTCTTCAGTGCTGGCATTGGATAAGACACTTTTTGCGGAAATCAAAAAAGGCGATACAATAACCATTAAAACAAAAAAATGCGGAATATTAAAAAAGCCTGATGCATCAATTACAAAGCCAAAAATCAAGCTGGTGTTCAATGATGAAGATAATTCAGCTTTGGCTGGCGGCAAGTATTCAGAAAATGCTGTTTTTAATAAAAACTACAAAAATGCAGATTTGCAGAATGCAGAGCAGACCATAACTTATACAGTTTCTGCAAAAGAAGCTTCAAAACTAAAGGAAAAAGGTCTTGTCATTCTGGGTTATGGTGCAGAAGTTTCTGTGGTAAAACTTTCGTGTATTGATTATGCTCCTGTAGACGGAACGGAAATTAATACGGGCATTTCTTCAAAATCTTATTTTGCAGAAAATTTCCATTCAGGCTGGAATCTGGGCAATTACCTTGACACAATCGGTTCAGGAAAAAACAAAGGCTTTTCTGCTGCCGAAAACTGGTCTAAAGAAGAAGCTACGCCTGAGCTTTTCAAAAACTTGCGGGAACTTGGCTTTGATTTTGTAAGAATTCCTGTGACTTATTTGAACCATATCGGAGAAGCTCCTGATTACAGAATAAACGCCGAATGGCTTGCATATGTCAAAAAAGTTGTAGATATGGCATTGGCAGAAGATCTCGGTGTGCTGATAAACATTCATCATGACGGCTCTGAAACAAACCAATGGCTCAACATTTCAAAAGCTGATGATAACGAGACAAACTATAAGAATCAGACAATTCAATTCTGCCAGATTTGGTCTCAGGTTGCAGAAGCTTTCAAAGATTATGGTTCTAAGCTTGCATTTGAGGGCTTCAATGAAATTCAGGACGGTAAATGGGGTTGGGGTGACAATAGAAGTGATGACGGCATTCAATATGCAATAATAAACAGATGGAATCAGGCTTTTACAGCTGTGGTGCGTGCTTCCGGCGGAAACAACGTGTACCGCTATCTGGGCTTGAACGGTTATTGTGCTTCGCCGGACTGCCTGTCTTATTTGAAATTGCCGGATGATTCCTGTGTTGACGGCGTAAACCGTTTTGCAGTTTCTTTTCATTATTATTCGCCGTATGAATTCGGTATAGAAGCTTCTGTTCACAAGTGGGGCGCAGATTTCGGCAATGTGGCTCAGGTAGAGACAACCAAAAATGACCAGGAAAAAGCTCTGATGAAGACATTTGACAGAGTTGCCGCTTTGTTTAAAGACTGCCCTGTTTATATAGGCGAATATGGCGCAACCTATCAGGGTGAAGCATATTCTGATTATCAGCGGTATTATCTTGAATTTCTGGTTAAATATGCCAGAAAAAAGAACATGATGTTCTTTCTTTGGGATAATAATGGTGAAAGCATAGGACGCGAAAGTTTCGGCTACATAAACAGAAAGACGGGCAAAGTCCGTTCCGGCTATGAGAATATTGTTGAAGCTGTAAACAGGGCGGCTTATTCTTCAGATGAAGATTATTCTGTAGAAGCACCGGCTGAAAAATAGGTCTGTTTAGGGTTCGGAGAATGGCGCTGTTAAAAGATAGTTTTTCAAACCAGAAGTTATTACGCTATGGAGTTCTCTCTGCTTTTGCGCTCTGTATTTTTTTCTCAATCTTTTATTGGTTAATTCGAAAACTTGAGAGCTCAAAAGTTTTTAATGCGGAATCTTTTAATACCGGCTGGACAGTAACCATAGATGACAGGCGTTTTGACGGTGTGGATATTCTCGATTTTTCTTTTCCGGTAGTTTCTACAGGCACAGAAATTGTTCTTGAAAACAGCCTGCCTGTATTTGGAATGCCGAATCCTGTGTTAAGAATTTACACATTGTATTGCACAGCAGATATTTATTTGGACGGAAAAATAGTTTATTCATACGGGCATGACCTTTGGATGCGGTCTAAGAATGTCGGGTGCGGCGCGCATGTGACAGGCTTATATAATTACAGGCCCGGAACACCTGTAAAGATTGTTTTAAACGTAACCGAGCCGCGCTCATTTACCTCTCTGCAGCCTGTCTGGATTGAATCGGCAGAGAATACATTTCCGAATATGCTTTCCGGCAGGCTGTTCATGATGTACTGCTCTATTTTTCTGATGGTTCTCGGTTTGGTCAGTTCCGTTATTTTTACAGCCTTTATTATTCTTGGCAAAAAAATAATAAGCATTCTTACACTTGCCCAGTTTCTGTTGTGGCTGGGTCTTTTTGAATTATATACAAACCGCTGTATGGTCGTTTTTTTCCCTAATTATTCATTTAATTCCTGGATGGAGCATGTCACGCTGTATTGTACGAATTTTGCAACACTCGCGCTTTTTCACCAGCTGATTGCGCGGCGGCAGTTTGAAAAGCGGATTATTCTCTGCATAATTTATGCTTTTGCAATTTATTGTGCTTTGATTCTGCTTCTTGATTTTTCCGGCGTTATGCATCTGCCAGTTACACGTTCTATACAATTTGCTTTTCTGGGTATAGAAGTTGTTTTCTGTCTGTATGTATGCATAAGAAATCTTCTTGTGTTGATATGGCAGGAAAGAATTCCTACTATCGGTTTTCTTTTTATGCTTTTCTTTATAGTTGTGGATATTGTGCGCTACCCGATACAAAAGTATTTTTCATTGAATCTTCAGCTTATGCAGGGAAGCCCGCTTTCTTTTGGCGTGCTGGCATTCATAACAATAATGGTAGCAAGCTTTCTTTTTCAGATAAAACCTAATTCAGAAAAAAAAGCTTTACAGCAGATTAAAGACGAACAGATACGGCTTGATTATCAGACAGGGCTTTTGAATGCTTTTGCAATACATGAATACTTGAAAAATATCGAAGCAGCAAACGATATAGATTTTTCTGCAATAATGCTGACTTTCACTTCTGCCGGAAAAGATACGCCTGATTTGTTTTCTCTTGATGGCTGCGAAGTGCTTTCCGCTTTTACCGGCTGCATAAAGAAAATCTTTTGTGAGAAGTCAGAAATTGCTTATATGGGCGATGAAGAATTCTGTGTTGTAGCGCTTAATTTGCGCAAAGAAGACATTCACCGCATGCTGGTCAACTTGGACGAGCTTCTGTTCGCTGAAATTCAGAAACATCCGCGCTATCAGTATTCAATGTCTTCAGGTTCAGTGCTGCGCTCAGAAGTTGAATATGTCTCAAACCTTCTGCCTCTCGCCAAAGAGCGCATGCTGTCTCAAAAAGAAGGCTTCCGCAACTAGGTCACTGAGCTATGTCGAAGTGCCCGTCCTACAATGACACTACACGTCCTCATCGACGGCTGCTGCAATTTTTTGCTTGATAACACAAAAACTATCGTATAAACTTATAGGAGTAAATGACAGGTTTGGAGTTTTTGGAATATTTTGGAGAGTGACAGAAATCTCTGTCACTGCATGGATGATGACGTTGTTAAAAGATACTTTTTCAAATCAGAAGTTATTACGCTATGGAGTTCTCTCAGCTTTTGCGCTTTGCATTTTCTTCTCAATTTTTTATTGGGTGATCCGCGAGCTTGAACGGTCAATAGTCTTTAACGCAGAATCTTTTAACACAGGCTGGGCAATAACCATAGATGACAGGCGTTTTGATAATGTAGACCTTTCTGGCTTTTCTTTTCCGGTAGTTTCAACAGGCACAAAAGTTGTTCTGGAAAATAAACTGCCTGAAATTACTGTAGAAAATCCTGTACTTAGAATGTATACCTCATACTGCACTGTTGATGCGCGCATTAACGATAAAATAGTCTACCGTTACGGACAGGAGTATGTTCCAATTTCAAGAAATGTCGGTTCGGGTATGCACATAATAAGCCTTTACGGCTGCACCCCCGGCACTGACATAAAGATTATCTTGAATGTAACCGAGCCGCGCTCGTTCACGTCTTTTCAGCCTGTCTGGATTGAAGATGCAAGGAAGTCATTTTCTAACATGCTTTCAGGGCGTCTGTTCATGATGTTCTGCTCTGTGTTTCTTGTACTTACCGGGCTTGTAGGCACAATTGTTGTTCTTATATTCATTGCTTTTGAGAAAGGCATTGCGAAAATTCTGCCGCTTTCAATGTTTCTGTTGTGCCTCGGTCTTTATGAGCTTTACGCAAACAAATGTGTAAACGCATTTTACCATAATTATTCGATTAACACATGGGTAGAATATTTTATGCTTTACTGCACTAATTTTGCAGTTTTGGCGGTTTTTTACAGGTTTATTGCGCGTACAAAAATTGAACAGCGGATTGTGCTCGGCTTAATTTATGGTTTTGCAATTTTTTGCTCAATTGCCCTGCTTCTCGATTTTTCAGGTATAATGCATCTGCCGTCTTTGCGTTCTATTCAGTTTGCTTTTCTGGGTGTAGAGATTGTTTTCTGTATATTTGTGAGTATAAGGAATGTCCTTGTACTGGTGTGGCGCGAAAGGCTTCCTACTGTCGGTTTTCTTTTTATGCTTTTCTTCATGGTTGTGGACATTGTGCGCTATCCGATTCAAAAGTATTTTTCTCTGAATCTTCAGGTTATGCAGGGAAGCCCTCTGTCTTTTGGTGTTCTTGTATTCGTCACAATAATGATAGCGCACTTTCTTTTTCAGATAAGACCTGATTCTGAAAAAAAAGCTGTTGAGCAGATTAAAGACGAGCAGCTGCGGCTTGATTATCAGACAGGGCTTTTGAATGTTTTTGCAATAAATGAATACTTGAAAAAAATAGAAGCGGCAAACGATGTAGATTTTTCTGCAATAATGCTGACATTCACATCTGCCGGAAGAGATACGCCTGATTTGTTTTCTATTGAGGGCAGTGAGGTGCTTTCGGCTTTTGTCGGCTGCATAAAGAAAATCTTTTGTGAGAAAGCAAAAATCG
The DNA here is from genome assembly GCA_902797925.1 of uncultured Spirochaetaceae bacterium. GTDB lineage: Bacteria > Spirochaetota > Spirochaetia > Treponematales > Treponemataceae > UBA1240. The sequence goes on along the minus strand of CADBUT010000418.1, from coordinate 154 downwards.
CATATTTGGGCGATGAAGAATTCTGTATTGTCGCGCTTAATTTGCGCAAAGAAGATATTCACCGTATGATGGTCAACTTAGATGAGCTTCTTTTCACTGAAATTCAGAAACATCCGCGCTATCAGTATTCTATGTCTTCAGGTTCAGCGCTGCG
>CADBUT010000417.1 GCA_902797925.1 uncultured Spirochaetaceae bacterium | reverse complement strand
TTGACGACGGCACGCCGATGTATGCTGAACTGCCCGACGGTGTGCTCGGCTGGATTAAGACTGTGCTTTAAACCGCTCAAGCGTATTCGTCAAGAATGGCAGTTACTTCACCATAGTAGCTGCTGCCGAACATGTTGAGGTGGTTCAAAAGCTGATAAAGATGATACAAGTCGCGGCGCTCTGCATATTCTGGCGAAATGGGATTTACCTCGTTATAGGCTGAATAAAACGCGGACGGCAGCTGGCTGAAAAGCTGCGTCATTGCAAGGTCAACTTCGGGGTGGCCGTAATAGCAGGCCGGGTCTAAAATCCAAGCCTTGCCGTCCGGGCCGCAGAGCATGTTGCCGCTCCACAAATCGCCGTGCAGCAATGCCGGTGATTCAGGCTCTTCAAGATAATCGCTCAAATTATCAAGCAGGTGCGAAAACTTTTTGCGGATTGATGAATCAAAATAGCGGTCTGCCATTTTGAGCTGCGGCACAAGGCGGCATTCGCGGTAAAAATCAACCCAGCTTTTTGACGGCGTGTTAATCTGCTTTGTGTGACCGATGAAGTTGTCTGACGGGAAACCGAACATTGCAGGGCTTTTGCCCCAGACTGCGCCGCCTGAAGCTTTGTGCATAAGCGCAAGCTCGCGCCCGAAAGTTTCCCAATAATCTTTGATACGGTTTGCCGGCTTAAGAAATTCAAGAATCAGATAAGAATAATCTTCGGTTTTGCCGTGTTCAAGCACTTTCGGAATTCCGATTGTGTCTGTGGCGCGCATGGCTTCAAGCCCGGCCGATTCTGCTTCAAAATAGGCGGCTTTTTCCGGCGAGTTTGTCTTCATAAAGACTGTGCTGCCGTCATCAAGCTCAAGCCGCCAAGCTTTGTTTATGTCACCGCCATAGATTCTCTCGCGGCGGGCAATTCTATCAACTATAGACATGATTCCTCTTTCTTGAAGGGAAGACAACCCTCTACTTGCGAAGTAGCGTTTTGTTTTTGGATTTATCTTCATTTTGAGATTAATCTGACAAAACGCCGAGTTTGCGGAGCAAACTCGAAGCAGCATGACTTCCCATCTTTCCCAGCATGCTTTTAAACTGCGCACCACATTTTAATTGAACCTTTTAATTCATTTCAAGTTTTATGCCACATCATGTAGCCGCAGGTGAACGGTAAATGCTCAAACTTTTGCGTGCCGATGTGCTTAAAGCCGTGCCACTCATAAAAATTTTTGATAATCCAGCTGTCTTCTATGATGCCGAGCTTGATTGTGTCTGCGCCAAGCTCGACAACCTTCTTTTTGGCAAAATCAATCATCTGCTTTCCGTAACCGCAATGGCGCTTTTCAGGCAGCACCGCAAGATTGTTCAATTCATAGCTGCCGTCATCTTGCTTTGCAAGCGAAAAATAGCCGGTCAGTTTTCCGTCTTCAAAAAGGCCGTACATCAAAAAGCCCCATTCAAAAAAGTTCACAAGCTTTTCCATCGGCATAAAGCTCGTGTGTCCGGGGCAGTTTTCCTTTGTAAAGCTGAGATTCGCCGCAACCGTGGCAAAGCTCTTATGAATAAGCTCAAGCACTTCGGGCAGCTCTTCTTTTTTGATTTGCCGGATCTGAACTTCTGGCTCAACAGTGCCAATCTGAAAATCGTCTTCGTAGATTATGCGCCCCACGTAATTTGAATAAACCACATCGTAAGGCACTTGATATTTGTCGAGAAGCGAAACTATAACGTCTGTTTTCTGCTCAAATTCGGCCGGCATGTCTGTTTTGAACCAAGTGACCGGCAAGGCTTCGCCTTTGTCGAGATATTTCTGCTCGTTTTCGTCATAAAACGGCGGTATCGGCAGATTTGCCCTGAACCAAGCGTCCATTTCACGGAACAAAGCTTCATCTTCAGCTGAAAAAATGCCGTCGCGGATACGCCGCCAGCAAAGCGCGAACAATCCGGCCGGCTTTTTAGTCTTAAACGAAAGCTCCCTGCCCTGAATTCTCATGTACTTCTGCATATTTCCTCCAAATGACATTTTTTTATAATTCAGCTAAAATCATAGCATGATTCACCCGTTCGAGCCGGTTTTCGACCAAAATTCGCGCATTCTCATTTTGGGCACTTTCCCTTCGGTAAAGTCGCGCGAACAGCAGTTCTACTACGGCCATCCGCAGAACCGCTTCTGGAAAGTGCTTGCCGCCGTGTACAAAGACGCGCCGCCAAAGACCGTGCCCGAAAAAAAGGCTTTTCTTCTCAAGTACAACACCGCGCTTTGGGACGTAATCTCGTCTTGCGAGATAACCGGCTCGGCAGATGCTTCTATTAAGAATGCAGTGCCGAACGACCTTTCAAAGATTCTCGGTGCGGCGCACATAAGCCGCATTTTCTGCAACGGCACAAAAGCCTTTGACCTCTATAACAAGTATCTGCTTCCAAAGACTGAAATTCAGGCTGAAAAGCTGCCGTCAACCAGCCCTGCAAACGCCGCATGGACTTTAGAAAAGCTCACCGCCGCGTGGCAAGTGATAAGCCTTGCCACTTGACGTCATACCGAATTTAGTTCGGCATCCCGGGTTCGCGATAGAACTTAATCTACAAGACAAGCCTTATCTGGCGAACCACTGCAAGTTTTCGCAAGCGAAAACTTGTTAAGCTTATTGTCAGATTGCCCGGTCAAGCCGGGCAATGACATCTACCCAGCCTAAATGTGCTTCATCAGTTCAATTGCGATGAACAGCTTGCCGAGATTGTGGTTCGCGCCGTGCAGCCCTTCAATTTCGTAGCTTGTCTCAGAAAGCACGTCGCCAGCTTCAAGAAAGTCGTAAAGCTCAATTCCATGATAATCGCAAATCGCCTGCATGCCCGAAAGTTCCATGTCTACAGAAATGCAGCCCTCGCTGCGCCGTGCCGCGCACAGGCCTTTTGTTTCGCGCAGAATCGCATCGCAAGACCAGTTCTTGCCGAGAATATACGGAATTTTCAGCTTGTCAAAAATTGACGCAAGCTTTTGCGCATTCTTTATAGTTATGTAATCAGCAGGCGGCGCATAATAATAAGATGCACCTTCGCCGCGGTAGCTTTCCGTTGGAACAACGAACTTGCCCTTGGTCTTTTCGCCGTCAAGGCTGCCGCATGAACCGAACATGACAAACTTTTTTGCGCCTGTCTGCCAGCTTACTTCGTAGCAGCTGGAACTTGCGACTGCCGAGCCGGTGGGCGAAAGATAAAACCCTATTTCTTCGCCGTTGCTGCTGAATTTATAAACCGGGAAGTTGCCGTTGCAAGCCCCGATAAAGCCAATCTGTTCGCATTTGTAGTTTTCAAGCAGATATTTGCTGATTTCATCCGAATAGATAATCATGCATTTGTCAATCAGCGGCTTTTCTGGCGCAGGGCCGTAAACGTCGCCCAGCTGAATTACCGAATCAGTCTTTTCATCATAGCAGTCTGTTATCATAAGTTCCTCCGTTATACAAAAGCGGTTATTTCCATTGGCGTTGCGGCCTGCGGAAAATCTTTGCGTATTTCTGAAAGGTGCTTCTCGATTCCGGGCAGAATCATTTCAGTCACCTCGTTTATGTACCACACAGCCTGAACCGCGTTCATGCCGAAAGCGCGTGCAGCTTCAAGCTCGTTGCTGCCGCCGTCGCCCACGTAAAGGCACTCTTCAGGCAAAAGCTTTTCGCCAAGAGCGCGGCTCATGCCGTCAAGCGCAATCTCAAAAATGCGGCGGTCCGGCTTGCAAACGCCAAGCTCAAACGAAAGGCAAAGCACATCAAAATATGGCGCAAGCTTAGACTGCCTTATAACTTCAGCTTCTTCAGAAAAGCAGTTGCTTATAACACCAAGCTTCAGGCCACGCGCCTTAAGCGATTCAAGCATCGGAATGATTTGCTCATTCATCGTTGAAAAGCACCGCTCTTTTGAAGCGGCGCGCTTTTGCATCACTTTGTCGAGCAACGCCGCGGAATAAACGCCGTTTTCTCGCATTATGCGCTCCACAATTTGAGCGGTTGTGCATTTGCCTGTCGTTCTGTCTGTTTCAGATGAATCCCAGACGCTGCGGAACAGCTTTTCGTTTACGCCGATGTCTTGGCTGATGTGGCCGCCAAAATATGGGTTGCTCTTGTAAAGCGAAATGAGCGTTTCGTACATGTCGAAAAACACAGCTTTCAGCATGGCTCACCTTTATAAGACTTTTCTGTACATTTTAGCCTTGAAAGTTTCGCTGCCGTCAAGCTTGGTGTACTCGCAGTCTTCGTAAAAAGACATGCCGAGCTTTTCCATTACGCGGCGCGAACCGTAGTTGTCTACGCAGAATTCGCCGTCTATAACGTGAACATCAAATTTACCGCAGACATATTCGATGATTTTTGACGCAGCCTCAACGGCCAGCCCTTTTTTCCAGAAATCATGGGCAAGGTTATAGCCTATGCGCCAAGTGTCGATATCTTCGTGATAATAAATGCCGCCCGAACCGATTAATTCGCCGGTTTCTTTATAGACAAAGCCGTAATCTATATTCTTTTCGTCTTCATACATCGAGTTTATCCAATCAACGCCGTCTTTTGTGCTTTTCCAAAGCGGATAAATCATATACTTGTTTACGCGCGGGTCGCCGGCCCACTTAAAGATTGCGTCTAAATCTTCAGACGTGAGCGGCCTCAAAACAAGGCGTTCCGTTTCTAAAACCGGTGGATAAATCTTTGACATAATGAAGCTCCTGTAATTGCAGATTTCGCGGAAGCGCACCGCAGCGCTTAATCTTTGCGCGGAGCACTTCCTTCTGTGGATTATACTAGCATAAAACATAGTTACTAATCATTAAAGTTATAGTTGAAGTACAAATATTAAAAATGTGTACGCCTACAGAAAAGCGCACTAATGTACAAATGTTTTCGGGCGCTGAATGTACAAAGTCTTTCAAGTTTCCGCAAAGCGGAAACTTGCAGCGGTGCGCTAGATTAAGCTATTCCGTAGAACTAGCTTGGGCGCACCCGAACCGCGCGATATCGCGCTACATGTTGTTTGCTGCATGGAAACTATATACTTGTCGCTTCGCGACACAACAAACAAAATGTTTTTGAACCCCACTCCGCGCCCTCTCGCCTTTGTGCACCAGCTCAAAACAGCGCATCGTTGTGCACCAGTTACAAGATTTGCCGTACGGCAAAGTATCTTAAACCTGTCATTGTCGGGCTTGACCCGACAATCTTTGCGTGTTTATACTTTTCATAAGGAATGCACAAAATGAGAAAATTGATTTTAGTTCTGTTTTCTTTATCTCTAACTGTTTTCTGTTTTGCGAATGGCAGATGTGAAAAACTCGAAAAAGAAATACTGAAAAATCCAAATGTTTTAAGTGTTGATGTTGGACAAATTGATAAATGGACTGAAGAAATATATTTTGCTCATATAATATTGTCCAATGGCATTTTATTAGAAGTCCGGGAATTTAATAGGGATCTATCTGGTAAAATGATATCAGTAGAAAGAATTGGAGATTGTGAGTTCCCTTATTGTACATATGCAATGAAAGTTCCAGATAAACATGGTCTTAACAGTGCTTATTTATATACTTCTATTAAAACCTTTCAATTATCATGTTTGCTTAAAAAGAAAATTATAACTGTTGATGATATAATAAATAATTCTGATGAAATTTATGCATTTGCAGAAATGCTTTCTCGAGAAAGCCCTGAAGAAAGAACAATCAGACGTAATCTCGGTACAACTCAAAATGATCCGAATTTTACAGGTAAATTAGGTAATTTTGAAACAGATGAATATTGGGGACAAGTTTTTGCACGCGCTTATTCCGAAGATTTTTGGAATACAAATCCAGGTGATTATTGGGAAGGTATGTTTGCAGATGAATAGCTATGACAATTCCAATGTTTGTAGATTCCGCCCAATCGCAAACCGCATTGACTGCAAGCATGTCTGACCTTAAAATGA
>CADBUT010000416.1 GCA_902797925.1 uncultured Spirochaetaceae bacterium | reverse complement strand
TACGGCAACTTTATCCAGACAATCGTTGATTTTTTGATTGTCGCATTCTGCATTTTCATCGTCATTCAGATTTTTGAAAAATTCAAGAAGAAACAGGAACAAAAGCCCGAAGACACACCGGCTGTAGTAAAATCAGACGAAGCCATCCTTCTTGAAGAAATCCGCGACCTTCTCAAGCAGAAATAACGCTTTTTCTGCCCAGCCCCAAGCCGGAACAATCCGTCTCGCAGGGGCTAGGCGGAAAACTTTCAGTTTGTTTTTCTTGTTTCTTGCATTATAATTTAGCAGAGAATGCCAAAGGAGATTGATATGGGGGCTGTAGCAGAACGTACACAAGTTATAGAACTTGTTCAGAATTTGCCGGACGAGCAAGTTCATTATGTCCTTAATGTTATTCAGTCTTTGAACCAGAACGGCGAGTTTTCACACAAGTGCAAGTTGCGCGGACGTTTTGCAAGTTATGCAAATCCGTCTCTTCGTGAAAAGGAAAAAGAAGCTTGGGCTCTCGCCGCCGAGGAAAAGCATGGTTTACGCTGACGCAAACATCATTATTCGCTACATAATCAATGACGACAAGCAAATGGCAGAAAAAGCCGAAGCAGCTATTGATTCCGGTATGATGTTCGTATTGTCTGAAGTATTTGCAGAGGTCGTTTATGTGCTTACAAAAGTATACAGCATAGACCGCATAGATGTAGCAAATTCAATGTTGGAACTTCTTCCGTATGTATCTACTACAGTTCCTTCTGTTATGGAAGCTTCTTTCTTATACTATCGCGAAAGCAAGCTTGATTTTGTTGATTGTATTCTTGCTGCATATTGCATAACTGGCGGAAAACAGATACTTTCCTTTGATAAGAAACTGAAGAATTTTATTGTAAGGAAAACATCTGAAAATAGCTGATATATAAAGGGAAAAGCTAAAAATGTTCATATTCTTTGGAACGCGGCGCACGACGGCGCATTTGGGTGAATACAAGATTTCGGGCACTTGCCCGCGGTGCAAAAACACAATTAATCTGCAAATCGTAAAAGAGACAGACTGGTTTACGCTCTATTTCATTCCGGTGTTTCCGATTCATGTTGCGCGCTACAAAATGTGCCCGATATGCTCTGTTTCAGCTGAAATTTCAAAAGAAGAAGCAGAGCGGCTGCTTAATGATTAAACGTGTTCAGAACCCCGGTTAGTTTTTGAACACGTTCAGTCTGTGAGTGGTAAGCTGTTCCTTATTTTAGATTGTAAAAATACAAATTAAATTTTAATTTTTTTGTAATTCTTGTATTATAATTTCCATATAAACAAATAAGATTGGGGAGCTTTTATGTTCTATAAGAATTTCAAAACTGTAACTTATTGTGTTGCCGGCTGGGTAAATCGTGTAACTGAGGAACAGCTTAGAAAAGATGCGGATTTTTTTCAAAAATATGTAAAGCTTGACAAAATTTATCTTGAAACATACCGGGATGAATTTGCTGCGCGCGAAAAAATCGAAATGATAAAGCGCGTTATGAAAGAATACGGCATTGAAGTTTCAGGCGGAATTACAACCGTAACGCCTGATTTGAACGGTACAGACAAAAAGCGCCAGCGGCTTTTCAACACATTCTGTTACTGCAACGAACCGATGCGGGCGCGGCTCAAAGAAGTAAGTGAATATACTGCTTCGATGTTTGACGAGTTCATCATCGACGATTTTTTCTTTACGCAGTGCATGTGCGAAGACTGTATCCGCGAAAAAGGCAGCCGCTCATGGAAAGATTTCCGCCTTGCCAAAATGCTTGAGGTTTCTGAAAATCTGATTATTAAGCCGGCAAAGGCTGTCAATCCGAACATCAAAATCATCATAAAATACCCGAACTGGCGCGAAAGCTTTCAGGAAACCGGCTACAATCCGGGGCAGCAGCGCGAGATTTTTGATTTTATCTATACCGGCACAGAAACCCGGCATGGCGCGCAGCAAGACCAGCATCTTCCGCGCTATTTAAGCTATTCTCTTATGCGCTATTTTGAAAGCGTTGCTCCCGGCAGAAATGGCGGCGGCTGGTTTGACCCGTTTGACTGCGACAGAATTGACACTTATCTTGAGCAGGCTTACCTTACAGCTTTTTCAAAACCGAAAGAAATTATGATGTTCTGCTGGCCGGCACTGGCTGGCGACAAGCGCGCTACGCCGCTCGGCTTTATGTACGACAGGCTTGACAGAGTGCTCAGCCGCCTTGGAGAGCCGCGCGGTCTTAAGGTTTATATTCCGTTCAATTCTCAGGGCGACGACCACATCGAAGATTATCTCGGCATGGCCGGTGTGCCGGTTGAGCCGGTGTGCGACTTTCCTGAATTCGATGCTGATGCTGCTGTCAGCCGCAAAGTTATGGTTACGGCAGCCTCTCTTGAAGATTCCAAAATTGTGGAAAAACTCTGCCGTTTTGTTGAGGCGGGCGGACACGCAATTGCAACTTCAGGCTTTATGATTGGTGCATTGCAGAAATTCCCGGAAATTGCAGAACTTACAAGTGTGCGCTACACAAACCGCCGCCTCACAGCGGATGAGTTCCAGACTCCGGGCGAGATTCCGCATTTTAAGAATTATGTAAAATCTAAAGAGCCGGTTGAGTTTCCGCTGCTTGAACACAGAAACAATGCTACCTGGTCAATTATGAACGCAGGGCATGGGGAATATCATGAAAGCATTCTCTGCTACGATACTTACGGCAAGGGTCGTTTTACTGTGCTGAATCTGCCTGAAATGCCGTCGAAGCTCTACAGTCTGCCACCTCAGGTTCTTACCGCAATCCGGAAAGAATTTGATGTTTCCGGTATCTGGATAGACGGAGCGGCTGGTGTCTCGCTTTTCACTTATGACAACAAAACTTTCGGGCTTTACTGCTACGCCTGGGACGGCTGCGCACCTCAGGATATTCAGCTGCACATCAAGGGCAGGGCAAAAGAGCTTGTGCGCATTCCTGACAGCGACACACCGGCTATGTGGAAGCCGCAGTCGTTTAAGCCGCTGTACGTAAAAGACGTTCTTTCATCCGGCGGTGGAAGTAAAGCTTCCGGGCAGCCTGAAACCGTTTTCTACGCTCATGTAACTCCGGGAGAGTTTGATTTCTTCGAGATTGTGGAATAAAATATTTGTAATAGGAGGTCATATAAATGGCAGGAAAAGGAAAAGATTATTTTGGATTACCATGGCTTATAAGCTTGATTCTCGCAATCATTCCGGTAACATCATGGTTGTTGGGTGTAGCAACAAGATTTAATGAAGGTAAATACCTTGCAGGTCTGCTCCGCCTTGTTCTTGGCTGGAACATCATCTGGATTCTTGACATCATCTGTGTGCTGTTAAAGGGAAAAATCCTGCGTATCCTTAATGTTTAATCTATAAAAAGTTTAATAAGACAAGCGTGTCTGCCGCGGGGTAAAAATCGCGGCGGCTGCTTTGTTTTCCTTCCAACTTACAACTCAAATTACAACTTTTTGCATATTGTTTTTCCCTTAGATTAGGGGAATAATTAGGATAACTAAAGGCAGCCGGTGCCGTTAAAACAATTCAGGAGGCTGATTTTATGATTATCGAATTATTCTTATCTCTAATAGTTCTTTGTTTTACTGCTACAATATGCAGTCTTTTTAGTGGTGGATTCGTCTGGGAATTTATAGAGCCCGTGTTGCTGCCTGGCGTTGTTGCAATTCTTGCTTTAATGATTGTTATCAGCGGATATGGAAAATCATTCCTCAAGATTTTCTCTTCATCAAAGAAAATCAAAGAAACAGATTTGTCTGGTTTGAAAAAAACTGAAACAGCTTTGAGTTATGTTTTTAAATGTCTGGGATTAATCTGCTTTTTCTTTATGATTATTGCTGGAATTTACTTTTATCTGAATTTTTTTGATACACAAACCTTAGGTCCGAATCTAGCAACGATTTTCTGCTCACTCTACTATTTTGCATTCTTTGGAATGATTTTCCTTACATTGAAGGGAAAGCTTAGAATTCAGATAATCAATTTTATGTCTGATGAAGTAGGGACGGAAACAATAATTCCGATTTCAAAGAATCAAAAAATCCTTAGTGTTATAAAATGCATAATTTCAATCGCATTAATTATTGGACTTTATTATCTGATAGTTTGTACAAGTACTGCAAATAATAAAGATATAAATCCATTGAGCTTTGATTATTTAATTGATCTACCGGGATTAATGTATATTTTTATTCCGCCATTTCTTTTGCTTGCAATTTCAGGAAATTTCAAGCACTTTTTCAGAGCTCTGAAGTTTGTCGCAAAAAATTCAAGGCTTTCAGTTTCGCAAAAAGCAATTTCATTAAATTCAATTCAGACTTTGCAGATGATTCTTCTTCTGGACGGAATAATGTGTACTCTTGGCGGTTATATGGCGATTATGGTTAATCTTGAAGATAAATCTGCGCTTGGAATTAATTTCATGCTTGTAAGCCTTCCTATGATTTATGCCCTGCTTATAGATTTGATTTTGCTGCCGATTGAAAGCAAAATTTCATTGCTCTGCGATGCGGAATAATTTCATGATAATTGATTTGATTCTTGTGCTTGCGGGAACTGTGATTTTCATAGTTCCCGCAATTCTGCAAAAAGATTTCTCAAAAGCGGCAGTCTTAAGCGGAAGCTTTGTTACAATCGTTAAGCTTGTGATTCTGATTTCTGAAATTGAGCGTAATCTT
>CADBUT010000415.1 GCA_902797925.1 uncultured Spirochaetaceae bacterium | reverse complement strand
CTTGCTGCTTACAATGCCAAAGCAGGCGGAAAGGCTGAAACTGAAAAAGCCGCAGAAGCTGAAAAACCGGCAGCTGACTCTGATTCAGATACGGACACATCAACCGCAAATTAAGCTTATTTAGTAGAACAAGCCCAATCGCAAACCCGGCATTTCCGGGCGCGCGCCCTGTACAACGTCATTGCGAGGAACGAAGTGACGAAGCAATCTTCTTTTCGCAGGAGCCTAGTCTACGGTAAAAGCTTGTTCGGCGAAAAGCGCCGCTTTTTTGCTTCGCAAAAACCGGCTGAATTTGTACATCGCCCCATTTTGGAAGCATTTGGGCATGTTCTTGCAAGTTTCGACGCAAGACGAAACTTGGCATTTTGCCAGCTAAATCTCGAAACTGTAGATAAAGCCACATGCAAAATGCGATTGCTTCGCTTCGCTCGCAATGACGGCTGCCGGTGGTTGAGCGCAGTCGTGTTACGGTTGCTGAGCGTAGTCGAAGCAACCACACAGTGTGCATCGGGGTGCTCCTAAACTAGCAAAATCTTTCCGTTGCTGAAATCAGTGATGTGCGCTTTAAGCTTTTCTTTGTCTGTTTCAGGAATTATGCCTTCGATATGGATGTTTTCCGCGAAATCTTCAGATGAAACTTCCGCAGAATGCTGCTTCAAAATCAGCTTAATCTGCTCGTAAAGAGGATAGGGCGCATCAAATTTGAACTGCGCTTTCGGAATGTATTCTTCAGTCTTGCATAGCTCAAGCACCGCCTTTGCAGCGTCGCCATAAGCTTTTACAAGTCCGCCTGTACCGAGCAGAGTGCCGCCGAACCAGCGTGTAACAGTTAGCATTATGTTGGTGCAGTTTCTGCCTTTAAGCACTTCAAGCACAGGCCGTCCGGCTGTGCCGGACGGTTCGCCGTCATCAGAGCAGCCAGAAACTTCTGCATTCAAGCCGCAAATAAATGCGTGAACCACATGAGTTGCGTCTTGGTACTTGGCTTTCTGTTCGCGGAGCAGGGCGCGCGCCTCTGCCTGAGAAGTGATTACAAAAGCTTCTGCAAGAAACCTCGATTTTTTTACTTCAATCGAGGTTTGTGCATATTCAGTCAGAATCCGCATTATTTTGAAGTCATGTTTACAACACCGTCCCATTCATCTGGAACGCCTGTAATAATGAGTTTTCTGGCTCTTTCCATATAAACTTGTGTAGGCGGATCTTCCGGCATAACGGTCAGAACCTTTTTGAATTTTGCCATTGCGCTTTCAAAATCTCTTGAAAGATAGGTATCGAGTGCGTCGTGGAAAAGTTCAACACCTTCTTTTACGTTGTCAGGTGTTTCAGAATCTAAGCCTATGATATTGTAGAGCTGAACCGGCGTGTTGATACCGATAACGCGTACACGGTCAAGACGGCGTCCTACAAAGCCAGGGCCGGCCTTGTTGTAGCTTGATTCAGAAGCAAGAATCCAAGTGCCGTAAACTTTGTTTACACCCTCAAGGCGCGCAGCAAGGTTTACGTCGTTACCCATAATTGTATAGTTCATCTTAGATTCCGTGCCCATGTTTCCAACAACCATTGGACCAGAGTTTATACCGATTCGGGTGAGCAGCTCGTTAGGAGCTTCGCCACGGTCAAGAAGATACTTGTTGATTTCAACTTCGGCCTGTTTCATGCGGATTGCGCTCATAAGCGCACATCTTGCGTGCTGTTCATTATCAACCGGCGCGCCGTAGAAAGCAATGATAGCATCACCTTCAAATTTATCGATTGTTCCCTTGTTTTCAAGAACGATGTCACTCATGCGCGAAAGATAGATGTTCAAAATGTATACAAGCTGTGTAGGCGTAACTTTTTCAGACAAAGTAGAGAACGAGCGTACGTCTGTAAAGATTGCCGTAAGCTCCTTTTCCTGGCCGCCGAGAGCAAGCTTTTTCGGGTCTTTAACGATTTCATCGATAATGTCACCAGAAAGATATGTCGAGAAAGCCTTGCGCAAAAAGTTTTTGTCTTTTTCAGAAAGAATGAACCTCGCAACTGTAATGCTTATAAAAATTAAAACCAGCGATGTTATGATTGCGAGCGATTCTATATACAATTGGAATGTGGCAAAAACAAGATAGAGAACAACAATAACTGCTGATACTACAATTGTACCTACAATAAATCGCGAGTTGAGTGTCTTTAAGCGTCTGAACAAAAGCGAGAACAGATAGCTTAAAACCAGCATAATAATCAGTGAATAAAGTCTTGGAAGCGGTGTAATGAAAGACTGGTTCACGATTGTGTTGTAGAGGTTGGCGTGTGTACCGACGTTTGCATAATAACCGAAGAACGGCGTAACACCCAAATCGGTTGTTCCTGTTGCTTTGTTACCGATAAGACAGAAACTTCCGTCATAAAAGTCTACAAGACGCTGAAAATTGCTGTTGTAAATATCATAGTCACTTGCGAAAGTTTCAAAATATTTTCTTACAAGTGCTTCGACATCTTGATAGGCGGTCTGGTCTCCGGTCTGTTCTCTTACAGAAGCGAAGTAATCGAAAATTTCGTTCTGAATATTCTCGTCATTGAGAATCGCCATGTCGTTAAAAAGCTCTTTGCGTCTTTGGAAATAATCATCAAAGTCGTTGCGGCCGCCGTTTAAAAGCTGCTCTTTATATTCAGCAAGACTGCTGTATTCTTGTACTATATATTCTGAAATCTGGCAGAAATTAAACGGCCAGTTGAGTTTTGCAAGGTCTGAAAAAATCGAAATAATCGATTCTTCGCGTTTGTCAATTTCATACAGGAAAAGAATTGAGTCTGCTTTAAAGCTTGTCTCAATCGGAGTTTTAATCCAGTTGATAAGCATACAGCCGCGGTTGTCAAGCGGAATCTTAATGTCTATGCGCTTGTTTGAAGAATTGTCCGGCGGTAATGCATTTTTCAGTATAAGCGAATGTTTCTTTCTTATGATTTTTTCAGGCTGCATCTGTGCAAGCAGCGGCTCAAAAACAAGCTCTGCAACATATCTGCCTTTGTATTCAGACAAGAGCTGGTAGCGGCGGCGGACACCGTCAGAGTCTACAACTACGTTTGGAAAACCTGCACCCGCTGCGTTCTGCATCAAAGGAAAGATTGCAGGACCAATACCGTAGTCCTGACGCAGGTTCTTAAGCTCTGTCAGATTGTCTCTTTTGATGTAAGCTTTCGGATCTTCAACGTTTTTGTGAAGTATGTGGGCAAAGGAATAATCAATAGAAGCATCAGACAATTCTGTTTCTGTAATAACTTTACAATAATTGATAGTTAAAAATGCGTTGCCGAAATATCGTAATGCCTTGCCTAAATATTCATCGTTATCGCGGAAAATATTAGACCTGATTGAATCATACATATTTTCCATGATAGGCGAGAGATAATCGTTGATTTCCTGACCGACTTCGCTTGCCTGACTTATAGGCAGAGATTTGCTTGCAATAGCTGCAGAAAAATCATTTACAGAAGATGTTACTTCTTTCTGCATTAATGAATATTCCTGCGGAAGCTTGTTTGAAACATAATCAGGGTTTACGCCCATAGAAGATCTGTCAAGAAACTCAATATCGAAAACAGCAGCCTTTGCACCGACTTCTCTAAGGCGTATAAGCATATTCGCATATATGTCGCGGCTCCATGGATAAGTACCGATTTCACCGATGGCATCGTCGTCAACAAATGCCATGATGATATCCTTGCTTTGCGGAATTTCAGCTTTCAGTTTGAGATACATATCATAATATTTGAATTCAAGTGACTTGAATCCGCTTGAAAGTGAAACTGCAGAAATAAAAACACATACGATAAATGCAATAACATATTCAAGTTTTTCAGCAAGGAAAGATTTTATTTTATCTCCCATCTGTTTTGACTTTTCAAGAATTAGTTTTGCATTTTCTTTTTTTTCTGCCATAAGGAAACTCTCCAAAGTGAAAATAATTTGAGATGTTCAATTATATCATATACTTGATGGAATTTACAAAAAAATTATTCGTTATTGCTGTCTTCAATTGCCAGAACCTCAAATTCTGCTTCAGGTTGTGTATAATCTTGAAAGATGCACGCTGTCATCAGCATAACTGACGCATAGGCAAAAAACAGAAATATCGAAGAAAAGAAAGCTGCAATATCGCTTAATATTTTTATGTTCAAAATCTTGATTCCATAAAAAACAAGAAACGCTGCTATGTTTTTTCCTGCAAAGAAGAAGCAGCCTGCAAACAGCTTCTTAAAGCTTTCTTTGAAAAGCGCGAACGCATTGCTGCGCACTTCTTTCGGCGGTTTATTCTGCATGTCATAATCAAAAAACGGAAGATATATCAGCGGAAGATTTAAAAGCAGGGTAAGAAGAGAAAAACCGCTCAATATAAGCGAAAGGTTAAGGATAACAGCGCTTAGGTCTGTCTGAGCCTGTATCTGACTGTTTTCCTGCATAACCTGCTGCATGATTGTACTTAAATTTTCAATAGTTCCGCTTGAGATAAGTACGATAAATGCTGCAAAGCTTGTTACCAGGATAGAAAGCAGAAACGGAATGCTTGTCTTTGCAGTGCGCTTAAAATTGCGGAAAGGCTGAAGCATATCGCCGAGAATTACGTTCTGGTTTCTTATTAGCTTCAGCATTATAAAGCAAAAACCCGAATGCAGAGCAAAAATCCCAATACACAGCAGAAACGTAATAATCATAGCCGCCAAAGAACCGATGTCGCCCAGCGCAGAAAGACAGAAAAGAATTGCAGCAAAGACAGCAGAGCTGCCGAACTGAATTATAATAAAAAGAGATACAACTGCAAAAACAATTTTTTGTCCATACTTTTTCTGTATTTCTGCACAGAAATTAACCCGTTCTTTTGTCGTCAATTATAATTCCTTTTCATTGCAAGCCCAACAATGACATGGCTATTTCTTTTTGCCGCTGTCTTTTTTGGCGTTTTTTAATGCTTCTGCTTTTGCTGTCAGGCTGCTCTTTGAAGCTTTTGGTGTTTCAGGCTTTTCCTGTTCAGCTTTTTTTGCGGCAGAAGTTTTTGTTTCCATTGTTGCAAGCGCAGACTTTGTTGTCTTTTTCGGTGAAACCTTTGAAACATCAGAGGCTTTAGACTTGGCCGGTGCTTTTGCAGCTTTGGCGGCTGGTTGCGCCGCAGTTTTTGCGGTTTTTGCAGGCGCAGCCTTCGCCGCCGGCTTTGCAGAAGTGGTTTTGGTTTTTGCTGCTGGTTTCGTGGCTTTTTTCAGTTCCATCGTCGCAAGCGCAGATTTTGCCGGCTCCTGCTCTGCCTTTGCAGGCTTTGGTGCCGGTTTTGTGTCCAAATCAAGCTCGCCCTGAATAAAGCCCGATGATTTTGAGGTATCTATCTCTATAGAAGCAGTTTCTTTCGATGCAAGGCGCACGCCCTGAGCCTTCAAGCCTTTTTCTTCAAAAGACTGTGCCTTGAAAGTTTCTGTCAGAATCTTAAGACGCGGCTTCGGCTCGTAGTTAAGGGTAAAGTTGAATTTTGCGCGGGTGTCAACGTGCAGAAGCTCCATTCCGTCAGGAATAATCACATAGTCGCGGTTGATGATGTACTGCTCGACGCGGCATTTCTTGATATAGACGAATTTCGTTTCGGGGTCGCGGTAAAGAATGGTGAACAGCACCTTGCTGAGCTTTTCTTTTTCAGCAGGGCCGCAGTACCAAAGGTCTTTGTCGACAAACACTTTCTGCGGAACATCAAAAACAGTGTAGACGCCCGTGCGCCTAAGCGCAAAAATGCGGTCATAAGGCCCGACCTTCATTATTTCGCGGCCGCCGCTCACGTTTATGCCGAGATAGCCTGAATTGTCATCATAGCGGAGCGAAAGGTCGTGGCTTACGGCATCTTTTACGTCAATTTTCCCGAATTTCATTATTTTGGTCTGGCGCACAAGCAGTTTCGGGTCAATTGCGCGCGGGTCTTTCTTGCTGTCAAGTTTGGTGAAATTCTTAATTTCATCGAGAATACCTTCAAGATATTCAACTGCACATTCAGTAAGGTGCTTTAAGCGGCGCGCAATTTCTTTGAGCCGTGCGTTTATTTCCTTGACCTGCTCGCGGTTCTTG
>CADBUT010000414.1 GCA_902797925.1 uncultured Spirochaetaceae bacterium | reverse complement strand
TAACGGGAACTCCTTGCCCTGCATACCGTAAATGAGCGTATCGACAAATTCTTCATCATACCATTTGAGCTTCCAGCTGTCATAATAGCCGCTGAAAAAATGTCCGTCGTCTACCAATACGTTGTTATCATTATGCAGCACAGCCGCGCACGAACGGTTTGGTTTTGAAGCTTCCGCCGTCAAGTCCTTAATCCACTTAATGCGCTCCAAAATCGGAGTGCGGCGGGTTTGTCCTACTTCACCGATAAGCACCGGAATATGTTTGGAGAAAAAAGCTTTGTCCAAAGCTGCAAATCTTTTGTCAATCGATTCTTTAACGCTGTTTTTATAAAAATCAGTATAATTGCCAGAAGTCGCTGAACCTCCCATAGAGTAGTCGTGGTATGTCGGAATCAGCTTGTTCTTTGCTTTATCTTTTGGCATCTTGAAGTTCTTGTTGGTGACAGTTTCCCATTTTGACCAAATACCATTTATCAAAACAAAGCGGTTTGCGTTATTGCCGCCTGTTGAGCGGATTGTGTCAACAACCAGCTGATTATATTCATTCAAGATTTCATAATCTTTTTTGCAGACAGCGCAGTCATCTTTAGGATCCCCCCCATGCTCATGCAGCATATCGGAAGGCTCGTTGAAAGGCTCAAAAATCAGATGTTCATCATAAGAATTGTTGAAAGCTTTTGCATACTGTTCCCAGACTGCTTTTAAAAATCTTTCAGATTCTTTTTTGTCTTTTTCGTTTACATAGTATGCGGCATAATGAGGATCTCCCCTTTCAATTCTTTTTTTATAATCTTCGGTTATTGTAAACTCTGCAAACGGTCCGCAGAGAATTACATACATATCCTCTTCAATACACCAGTCAACAACCTGCTTGATGTTCTTAATATAACCCGGTAAAAGCCTGTAGCTTTTGTCAATCATTTTTCCATGTCCCGGATTTGTCTGCAATCTGATGGCGTTCAGTCCGCTTTCTTTCATAAAATGAATTTGCGCTTTTGTCGGTTTTGAATAATAGTCCGGATAAATATCATAGCCCAAATCAAGAAGATGTGGATAATCTTGAAAAATCTGATAGTTCAAACCGGTACCAATATTTTTTACAAAATCCCATGCGTCAAGATTTGCGTCTATTGTCACATTTTTTGCTGTATCAACCACAGGCGGCTTATTGCTTGCAAAAATGTCTGTTTTCTGTGGATTAGAAACATTTTCCAGAGTAATTGATTCAACTGTAAATCTTCCATTTGATTTTTCAAAAGGAAAACCCCACATTCCATAAAGAAAAATACCGTTTAATTTTTTTTCACCTTTCTGAAGAGGGATCTCCATTTCGGTAAGATATGTTGGACAATAGGTTTCTCTTGTATACCATTCTATTTTGTCATTACCATAGTCAAGTCCAAAAACAAATCCATAATCACAAAGTACCTTGTACTTTACTTTTATAACATTATAATCACTGATATTCAGATAATTAAGCCAAAGGTATATTCTACCGTTCTCTTGTTTGATTGTAAAAGTCTTTGTTGCCTTGTCGAAAGTTACACCCTTGTCTTCGCTTACGGTGGGGAACTTGTTCAGGTCAACAACATACGGCTTAACATTCTGCGCAAAAACCGCAAACGCGCAGCAAATCAAAATCAGACAAAGCAGTAATTTCTTAACAGAGAAGGAATTAGGTTTACCCCCCCCCATTCTACAAATAGAAATTTCATAATCACTCCTTTAGAAGCTGCCAAAATGAGATTCCGAAACAAGTTCGGAATGACACTGTTAGCCAGCTCCTAGTATCAAATTATAACATGAGTTTTTTCAGTTTTGTGGAAAATCTTTGTAAATAATCACATGGGGCTTTTGTAAAATCTGCAAGAATTTCGCGATTAGGTACAGAAAAAATACTTTTTGATCAATTACATTGTGTAGCTAATTTTATAAGGAGGCTCGCAATGAAGCCGATTGAAAAACTGACTTTCACAGACGATTACATGTTCGTGTTTCGCATTGAGATTTATCCATAACTTTGGTCTTGTCAAGCGAAACGACCAAGTTTTCGTAACCGAAAACTTGATAGCGGAAACTGTATAAATCATTTCCAGTTTTCGTTTCTGAAAATCGGTAGATAGAGTAACTTGCCTCCCCACTATCGCCCATGTGAACCATCTCCAGTTAGCAGCCGTTGTACATATTCTTGAGATTTTGCTCTGCAAAATCGATGCTTTTCGCCAATTAAACTTTATTTGTAACACAAGCCAATGCGAAAAGTGATATGCTCGCCAAAGGTGCGGGTATTAAGGAGCTGAAAGAAAGCTTCATAATCTTCATCTGCAAGACTGACCCGTTCAAGCTCGG
>CADBUT010000413.1 GCA_902797925.1 uncultured Spirochaetaceae bacterium | reverse complement strand
GCATGGCGCGTGCCGACAACAACATAATTCTTATAGAAAAACTTGTCGTAGTCTTTAATCTGCCTTTCAAGCCTTGCGTATGTGTCTTGGTCACTTTTAATTTCAATTCCGTAGACAGACTTGAACGTAACAAGCACCGCGTCTGCGCGCGAACGCCCCATCTCTTTTTCTTCGATTATCCTGTTTGTTTCGTAAAGCGAATCAAGAAAATCAAAAAGAGAAGGGCGTATGTCTTTGTCGTAGAGCACGCGCGGCACAGGCGTTATCTGTGTCACATTGCCTGTTTCTTCAGTTTTTGCCACGGAATCAGTTAGCGCGTCATTTTTCTGTAGACAGTCTTGTGCGGGCGGTCTGCATCTGCGCCAAGCTGCTTTCTGCGCCATTCAGCATAATCTGACCAGTTGCCTTCAAACCAGACAACTTCGCTGTTGTTTTCAAATGCCAGAATATGCGTACAGATTCGGTCTAAGAACCAGCGGTCGTGGCTTACGCAAAGAACGCAGCCCGCAAATTCTTCGATTGCGTCTTCAAGCGCACGGATTGTGGTTACGTCCAAATCGTTCGTCGGTTCGTCAAGCAGAAGCACGTTGCCGGCCTGCTTGAGCATCATGCCGAGATTCAGCCTGTTGCGTTCGCCGCCCGAAAGCACGCCGACCTTCTTTTTTTGGTCTGGGCCAGAAAAGTTGAACCAAGAACAATAAGCACGGCTGTTTATTTCGCGCACAGCACCGTTCAAGGGGCGGCCTTTTTCGTCAACCGCACCAAGCTTGATTATATCAAGTCCGTCCGAAAGCTGTTCCCAAACAGTCTTGTTGTCGTCCAAAAGCCCGCGCATCTGGTCTACATAAACAAGCTTTACGGTTTCGCCCACCTTAATAGAGCCGCCGTCCGGTTTTTCTCCGCCAGCCTTGCCGTCAAGCCGCTCTACAGTCTGCCCTGCGGCATCTGCAATCAGCCTGAAAAGCGTTGTCTTACCCGCACCGTTAGGGCCGACAATGCCCACAACAGCACCAGCCGGCACTTTGAACGACAAATTCTCAAACAAGAGCCTGTCGCCGTAGCCTTTGGTCAAGTTATCAGCTTCAATTACAAGGTTGCCAAGACGCGGCCCGGCCGGAATCGTGATTTTGGTGTCTTTTATCTGGCCTTTGCCAGATTTATTCAGCAATTCTTCGTATTTGGTGATATGTTCCTTATGCTTTGCCTGGCGGCCTTTAACGCCCATGTGAATCCATTCAAGCTCGCGCTTAAGGGCTTTCTGCCGTTCAGTTTCGCTCTTTTCTTCCATTTGCAGGCGCTTTTCTTTCTGCTCAAGCCAGCCGGAATAATTGCCCTTATACGGAATGCCTTCGCCGCGGTCAAGCTCCAAAATCCAGCCTGCAACATTGTCGAGAAAGTAGCGGTCATGCGTTACAGCGATAATAGTGCCTTCATATTGCTGAAGGTGGCGCTCAAGCCAGGCTACGGTTTCCGCATCAAGATGGTTAGTCGGTTCGTCAAGAAGCAGAATATCAGGCTTTTGCAAAAGCAGGCGGCAGAGCGCAACACGGCGGCGTTCACCGCCCGAAAGCACGTCAACAATCTGGTCAGGCGGCGGGCAGCGCAATGCATCCATTGCAAGCTCAAGCTGCGAATCAAGGTTCCACGCATCAAGCGCATCAAGCTTTTCTTGAATCTCCGCCTGGCGCGCGCAAAGTTTGTCAAAATCTGCGTCTGGGTCGCCGAAAGCTTCATTAACTTTGTCGAATTCTTCAAGGAGCGCCACGGTTTCAGCCGCGCCTTCTTTGACAATCTCCATTACGGTTTTTCCGGCTGCAAGTTCAGGCTCTTGCGGCAAATAGCCGATTGTATAGCCCGGCAAAATTGAAGCTTCGCCGACATATTCGGTATCAAGCCCGGCAAAAATCTTCATCAAAGATGATTTACCGCTTCCGTTTTCGCCTATGACACCGATTTTTGCGCCATAATAATATGAAATGCTTATATCTTTAAGAACAGTTTTTGTGCCGTATGTACGCGACACGCGATCCATTGTGTAGATGATTTTTTTATCGTCGTAAGTTGTTGCCATGAAAGTATTTTAGCAAGAAAGCGCATTATTCTCAAGATAAAGCTTTAGCTATTTGATTTTTCCAATGTTCAAAAAATAGTGCTGCATTCCCGCAGAAAATCCGCGCTTAGACCACAAGCGTGCTTCGCTTCGCTCGCAATTGTGGTCAGCACGAATTTTCTGCTCCATTGCGCACTATTTTTTGAGCGTATGTACATAAATTGCTAAATCATAACATGATTATCTAAGCTGAATTCTTACTGGTTCGGAAACAACTAACTGATTATAAAAAAAATCTAGCTTGGAACGTCAGTCTTACTTAGCCAGGAATGCCGTTCTTAGCTAAGCGTTTATTGAAGGCTTAGGATAATAACCGCTACTGTGCCAACAATTCAGCTTTTAGCAACTGGTCTTGTTCTTTTTGCTGTAAATCTTTCTGTTTTACCCTTGAATAATATTCTAAATCATCTCCGCTTATTAGAACTTTTATATCAGGCAGTATAAAATCTTTTTCCGTAATAATCTTTTTTTGTTCTTTTAGCTTGC
>CADBUT010000412.1 GCA_902797925.1 uncultured Spirochaetaceae bacterium | reverse complement strand
TTCTTCTGTTTTCTTTTTGCTTTCACTCATATACTGAAAATACTAAATCAGATTGCCAATCGGCAAGGGAAAAATTCAGTTTTTTTGTGTTTTTTTTTCAATTAAGGGGCGGAGACATAAATTAGTGACAACAACGAAAAACTAGTGTAAAATACATGTTACATAAACTAAATGGCGCACTGCGCTATCGGAGGAAAAATGAATAAAAAAGTTAAACTACTTTGTCTGTTATTATTTATTTTGGTGAATAATATTTTTGCAATGAGACTTCCATCACCAGTAATAGAACCATTAACGAAAGGCAACTTCACTTACAAGGCATCTATATCTACTCCTTATGGTCAAAGGTATTGTTTTGGAATACTTATAATTGAATCTATAGAAGCGCCAAGATATTTTTATACTGTTCCTGTTTATTCAATTAGAATTAATCATCACGTAGAAGCAGATATTCAATGGGTAGATATAAAAAGTATGGAATTTAAAAATGATGAAATAATTACTATTACAAACGAGAGTAATTACGTCTTTGAATTTAATATCAATACTTATGAAGTTACCCCTATTAATGAAGAAACCCAAAACTTTGAATTTGATTATGATACATTTGAAATCAATCCCATTTTAAAAAAATCAAATTTAGAATTAAATGAATTATATGAAGATTATTACAAAGGAATAATCGAAGATAATGAAAAATATACATATAACGGAATACAGCCAAAAAGAAAGAAACTTTCTAAAATAGAAGATGTAATTAAAGTTGTCGAAAATACTTTGTTTCCAATTCATGGTGAAGAAAACATCCAAACCGAGAAACCTTATTATATAAGAAAATATAAAGATAAATGGATTGTTTCAGGCCAGTTTCCAAAAAACATGAATGGCGGAGGTTTTGAAATAGTAATAAATGCAAAAACTTCAAAAATAGAATCCTTATATCAAACAGGAAGGTAATGCTAACATTTGAATCTTCTTTAATAGATGAAGAAATTGCAGAAAACTTCAAGAACATTTCTTTTTTTGATGGTTTGATGAATGGATTAAATGAAGCTTTGGCGTATGAAAAAGGTTCAGCAAAAGCTGAAACATATGCAAGAAAATGCAGTCTTCCTGAAGTAGATATTGCAAAAGAAAGAGCATCTCTTAACATGACCCAAAAAGCATTTGCAGCATTAATCGGTGTGTCAAAGCGTACAGTTGAGGCCTGGGAAACCGGAAAATGCACACCATCACCAACTGCAAAGAAATTAATACATTTATTGAGTATGGATCCAACGCTTGTTCAAAAACTATAATACTCATAAAATATCACATCATTATATGGAGAAAAAAATGGAAAAAGTTTGGGAAGAAATGTATGAAGCGGCAAAAAAGGTTTTGAACAACAGACAGATTTCTGAATATGTTTCAGCAGGCGGAGTGTCTGCCGCAATTTTATCAAGCTCAGGAAAAATCTATACAGGCGTTTGCATAGATACTGCCTCAACGCTTGGAATTTGTGCTGAACGGAACGCGATTTTCAATATGATTACAAACGGCGAGAATGAAATATCAAAAGTTCTCTGCTTGTTTCAAGATGAAAACGGAATAAGGGACGGCGGCGCTCCATGCGGTGCTTGCAGAGAATTAATGGTTCAGTTAATGCCGAACAGCCGTTACAAAGACATTGAAATAATGAAAGATTTCAACAAAGGCATCACTTTGAAGCTTGGCGATCTGACACCCGAATGGTGGATAAAATAAGCAACAGCGATGATGCTGGCCTCATTGAAGCGTTCTGCGCCTTCTGAATTGCTAAAGCACTATGGTATAAAAGCTTGTTTTGTGGCATATTGAGTGCACAAATACAAAGAACGACCCGCACGGATTACGGGAGGTGCATTCATGAAATTAGAACCAATCATCAACAGTCTGCTTGAGACTGACCTTTACAAGTTCTCTATGGGACAGGCTATTTATCACCAGTATGCTTCATACAAAACAAAATGGAGTTTCAAATGCCGGAATGAAGGCGTCAAATTCAGTGCCGCAATGGTGCAGGAAATCAAAGACCAGATAAAGCATTACTGCGAAATTCAGTTTACAGAAGAAGAGCTTGAATATCTTTCAAAAATTGAATGGCTGCATGAAGACTACGTTGACCACCTCCGCCTGTGGAAGCCGCGCTACGAAGATTTTGACATTTCAGATAATGCAGAATGTGGGCTTGCGCTTGAAGCGACCGGTACATGGCTCAACACCTCGATGTACGAAATTCCGGTTCTGGCAATTATAAACGAAGTTTATTTCAGAATGGCCTATAAATACGAAGACCTCATCGGGCAATACAAGAAGCGGCTTGACCAGAAAATCAAATGGCTCACAGACGGAACTTACAACATCGGCAGCTTCTCTGAATTCGGGCTGCGCCGCCGCCTTTGTGCAGAAGCACAGGAACTTGCAGTCAAAAAGCTTTGCGAAAACAACAAGAACTACAAAGACAGCTTCTGCGTGGGCACTTCTAACGTCTATCTTGCAAAGAAATACAACGTCATTCCGGTCGGAACGATGGCACACGAATTCGTTATGTGTGTAGGACAGGGAAATCCGATGTATAACCCGGCTTATTCTAACAAGCTTGCAATGGATTCTTGGACAAAGGAATATGGCGTGTTGAACGGCACATACCTGACCGACACAATCGGAGACGAGACAGCACACCTTGACATGGGCTACACGTTCTCAATCTGCTTCAGCGGCGTGCGCCACGATTCGGGCGACCCTTACGAATGGGGCGAAGCATGGATAAAACATTACGAAAACTTCTATAATAAATACAAAGATGAG
>CADBUT010000411.1 GCA_902797925.1 uncultured Spirochaetaceae bacterium | reverse complement strand
CAGATTAAAGCTGTTTTCGGCTCTGTCTCGTCTTCGCCCTTGCGGATTTTGGCGGTAATTTCATCAACAGTAATTGCTTTGCCTTTTGGTTCAATTGTTCTGAACTGAACGTTGGCAAGGGCGGCCGCACCGCCAGATTCAAACTGAACGATATGCGAGCGGTCGTCGATTATGATTTCATCGCCGCGGTTGCAGTGCGTAATAAGCGCAATCTGGTTTGCAAATGTACCGGAAGGCACAAAGACAGCGGCTTCTTTGCCGACAAGGCTTGCACCATAGCTTTCAAGCTCTGCTGTCGTCGGGTCTTCACCAAAAGCGTCGTCACCGACAATAGCCTGCTGCATTGCTGTGCGCATTTCTTCTGTCGGCCATGTTACGCTGTCGCTTCTAAAATCAATGTAATTCATCATAAGCTTATTTTACTACGATATTTACAAGCTTGTTCGGAACAACAACAACCTTAACGACTGTTTTGCCTTCCATAAAGCGTTTTGCACCTTCAGTTGCAAGCGCGGCTTTTTCAATTTCAGCTTTGTCTGCATTGAGTGCAGCTGTAATCTTATCGCGGATTTTTCCGTTAACCTGAACAACTACGGTACAGCTGTCATCAGCGCAGAATTCTTCGTTATATGAAGGCCATTTTTCGTATGAAATTGTGTTATTGTTGCCGAGCTTCTGCCACAGTTCTTCGCCGAGGTGCGGTGCATAAGGTGCAAGCAGCTTAACAAAGTCTGTCCACAAGTCTTTCGGCAGCTCCTGAAGCTTTGAAACGTCGTTCACGAAAATCATCATCTGGCTTATTGCAGTGTTGAAATTAAGTGAAGCCGTATCTTCTGTTACCTTCTTGATTGTCTTGTGGAGCGATTTTCGGATGTCGCCTTCGGCCGGTTTGTCTGTAAGCGGCTTTTCGCTCAACGCCCAGATTTTCTCAAGGAAGCGGCTTACACCGATCAAGCCCTGAGTGTTCCACGGCTTTGAAACTTCGAGCGGGCCCATGAACATTTCGTACATGCGCACGCTGTCTGCACCGTATTCCTTGATTACGTCGTCAGGGTTAATTACGTTCTTAAGAGACTTTGACATCTTTGCGATAACGCGCTCAAGTTTTTCGCCTGTGGCTTTTTCAAAGAATTCGCCGTTCTTTTCTTCAACTTCGTCTGTCGGCACCAAAGTCTTGTTCTTGCGCTGAAAGGCGAAAGAGGTGATAAGACCCTGATTGATGAGGCGCTGGAAAGGCTCTTTTGTATTTACAAGACCCAAATCGTAAAGCACTTTGTGCCAGAATCTTGCATAAAGCAGGTGAAGAACAGCATGTTCCGCACCGCCCACATAAAGGTCAACCGGCATCCAATAGTCGATTGCTTCTTTTGAGGCAAATGCGCCGTTGTTCTTTGGGTCGAGATAACGGAGATAATACCAGCATGAACCGCCCCACTGCGGCATTGTGTTTGTCTCGCGCTTTGCAGCACCACCGCATTTCGGGCACTTGCAGTTTACCCAAGAATCAATTGCGGCGAGCGGGCTTTCGCCTGTGCCGGTCGGCTGATAAGTCTTTACGGCAGGCAGCTCAAGCGGCAGCTCATTGTCTGGAACTGGCACTGTTCCGCAGGTCGGGCAGTGAATCAGCGGAATCGGCTCGCCCCAGTAACGCTGGCGGCTGTAAACCCAGTCGCGGAGCTTATAGTTGATGGCCTTTTTGCCGATTTTGCGCTCGCCGAGCCATTCAAGCATCTTGTCGATTGCATCCTGCTTGTTGAGTCCGTTCAAAAATTCAGAGTTTACATGGATTCCGTCTTGAGTCCATGCCTGTTTTTGTACGTCAACTTCGCTTTTGAGAACTTCTACAATCGGAAGATTGAACTTTTTGGCAAAATCCCAGTCGCGGTCGTCGTGTGCCGGAACAGCCATGATAGCGCCTGTTCCGTAGCTGATGAGAACGTAGTCCGCAATCCAAATTGGAATAAGCTGATTGTTTACAGGGTTTATGGCGTAGCTTCCACTGAAAACGCCTGTCTTGTCTTTTGCAAGGTCTGTGCGCTCAAGGTCGCTCTTCTTTGCGGCAGCCTCGATGTAAGCTTCAACGGCCGCTTTCTGTTCAGGCGTCGTCAGCTTTTTGACGAGTTTATGCTCAGGCGCAACAACCATGTAAGTTGCACCGAAAAGCGTGTCGCAGCGTGTTGTGTAAATGCGGAGCTCGTCTTCGGTCGGCTTGCCGTCTTTGTCTGCAATTTTGAAGCCCATCTCGCAGCCTTCGCTTCGGCCGATCCAGTTTTTCTGCATCAGCTTAACGCTTTCAGGCCAGTCGAGTGAATCAAGGTCTTCAAGAAGCTTGTCTGCATAGTCTGTAATTCTTAAAATCCACTGACGGATTGTCTTATGTGTAACGGTTGCGCCGCAACGGTCGCATTTTCCGTCTTTAACTTCTTCGTTTGCAAGGCCAGTAAGGCAGCTTGGGCACCAGTTAATAGGTGTTTCTGCTTCGTAGGCAAGCCCTTTCTTGTAAAGCTGAAGGAAAATCCATTGTGTCCATTTGTAATATGAAGGCTCGCAAGTTGAAACGCAGCGGTCCCAGTCATAAGAAAAGCCGAGAGACTTAATCTGGCGCGTAAAGTTTGCAATGTTGGCGTTTGTGGTTGTTGCCGGGTGCGTGCCTGTCTTAATGGCGTAGTTTTCTGCCGGCAGACCGAATGAATCGTAGCCCATCGGATGAAGCACATTGTAGCCGTTCATTCTGAGGTAGCGGCAGTAAATGTCTGTCGCCGTGTAGCCTTCCGGATGACCGACGTGTAAGCCTGCACCGCTAGGATAGGGGAACATATCAAGAACATATCTGCGCTTTTCTTTTGGAAAAGACTTGTCTTCTGTTGCTTTAAAAGTTTTGTTTTCTTCCCAATATTTCTGCCACTTGGGTTCAATAGTTTCAAAAGGATATTTTGCCATCGGATTTCCTCT
>CADBUT010000410.1 GCA_902797925.1 uncultured Spirochaetaceae bacterium | reverse complement strand
TGAACCCTTGTAGAGCTTGAGGTTTACCCAGCCGGTGCAAGTTTCCTGTGTCTTGTCTACAAAAGCCATACAAGCGTCCATCAATGTTGTGAACCATTTGCCGTCGTAGATGAGCTCGCTCATGCGGAGGCTTACCTGCTGTTTGTAATGGTATGTATCGCGGTCAAGACAGAGGTGATCCATCATTTCGTGAGCGGCATAAAGGATTGCTCCGCCCGGTGTTTCGTAAACGCCGCGGCTCTTCATGCCGACGCAGCGGTTTTCGCAGATGTCTACAAGACCAACGCCGTTTCTGCCGCCGATTTTGTTGAGCTCAAGCATGAGTTCAAGAGCATCCATTTTTTTGCCGTTTACGCTTACAGGAATACCTTTTTCGAATTCGATTTTTACGTATTCGCCAGATTCTGGTGCTTCTTCCGGCACAGTTGTAAGCTGGAGCATGTGCTTCCAGTTCGGCTCGTTTTCTGTTTCTTCAAGCTCAAGACCTTCGTGAGAAAGATGCCAGATGTTCTCGTCGCGGCTATAAGACTGATCTTTCTTCATCGGCACTTCAAGGCCGCGCTTTTCAAGATATGCGATTTCAGCGTCGCGGCTGTCCATGTTCCATTTCGGGTCGCGCCATGCAGCGATAACGCGCAAATCTGGTGCAAATGCCTTGATTGCAAGTTCAAAACGGATCTGGTCGTTGCCTTTTCCTGTTGCGCCGTGGCAGATAGCTGTTGCGCCTTCCTGACGCGCGTATTCAACGAGGATTTTTCCGATGAGAGGGCGGGCTGTTGATGTGCCAAGAAGATATTTGTCTTCATAGACGCAGTTTGCCTTTACAGCCGGCCAGATGTATTCTTCGATATATTCTTTGCGTGCATCAACAACATAACATGCGCTTGCGCCTGTCTTGAGCGCGCGGTCTTTAATCTTTTTCCAGTCGTCGCCCTGTCCAACGTCGATGCAGACAGCGATAACGTCGTAGTCATAATTTTCTTTGAGCCACGGAATGATTACAGTGGTGTCAAGTCCGCCTGAATAAGCTAAGATTACCTTTTCTTTTGCCATATATTTATTCCTTTCGGGACAAAACCCGTAATAGATTCACAAATGCAAGTATAGCCAAATGAAGCTGTTTGTACAAGCTTATAAATTATAAGCTATAATTCTGCTTGGCGGAAATCTGCTCCAACGTGTCCGTCAAACTGCTCGCATGGCAAGCCATGAGGCAGTTCACGTCCACGTCATCGCTGCTTTCCGCCAGGGAATTTGGGTGCTTTTTCAAAACGGATTTTCGTGATAAACTTTACTGCAAATGGAGATAAAAGTATGAGAGATGTTTCTGAAAAAAAGGTGCGGGTTCATAATGTGGATTTATTGAAGACGCTGGCGATATTTTTTGTTGTTGTTTATCATGGGCTGATTGTAAAGCAGGATTTTATTGCCGCGCCGTCTTTTGAGACTTATTTCAATTTCTTTTTGATTACGATTCTTTCGACCGGCGTGCCGCTGTTCTTTTTTTGCAACGGCTTTCTGCTGTTCAATAAGCCGCTTGATTTGAAGAAGCATATTTTCAAGGTGATTCATCTTTTGATTGTTACGACAATCTGGGCTTTGCTGACGATTGCGCTTATGATGCTGACCGACAGCGTTCGCTTTACGCCGCTTCAGTTTTTTAAGGCTTTTCTTGACATGAAGCAGGATATGATCGGCTATCTTTGGTTCATGGGCGCGCTGGTCTGCATTCAGCTGCTTTTTCCTGTGCTGAAAGGCGCGTTCGATTCAAGCAAAACAAGCATATTGTATCTGGCCGTAATCAGCTACATTATTCCGCTAGGCATTATGTGCATTGAGCGCGTCTGCTCGGCTGTTGTGCACGATTCAGCTGGTGTCTATTTCGGAATGTTCAACCCGTTCAGCGGTCTGATTGCCTATTCGTTTACATATTTCTGCTTGGGCGGCCTTGCGGGCTTTTATCAGGAAGAGATTAAGCAAAAAATAGAAGAAAAGCATATAAATGCAAAGCTTATCGCCGCGGGCGCAATCGCCGTTTCTTGCGTGTGCCTTGCCGTTTACGGTGTGCTTAAAAGCAAAAAGATGAACGCCATCTGGGATATGGTCTTTGCAAGCTACGATTCAATCTTTACGGTTGTGAATGTGCTCGCAATTTATGTTTTGTCTTTGAGTTACAAGCCAAAAGAGGGCAGCGCCGCCGCTTCTGCTGTGCGCTTAGTCGGCATGAACACGCTTGGCATTTATTTGATTCACGAGATTTTCATGCACATGCTTTCAAAGCGGCTTATCCAGATTCCGTGGTGCACTAACATCGTCGTGAACATCGTTTACGCCGTTGTCTTAATCTGCATCTGCACCGCAATTTCATGGCTAATAAAGAAGATTCCGCTCGTAAAGCACATTCTGTAAGCGCAATTTATGTGTCATTAATTGTTGGTTGCTTCGACTTCGCTCAGCAACCATGCTTCGGCTGTGTGTTTTGAGATGGGGCGTTTTGAATTCCGCCTTGCAGTTTTCGTAAGAAAACTGCGTCGTTTCGCTTGGTAAAACCGACAGATTGTAGATAATGCTAATGCGAAACACTGCTTCTCAGCGTGGCGGCAAGTTCTTTCCACACAACCTTGTCGGCATCGCTCAAAGATTCGAAGTCTTTTTGCCTGCCCCAAGCTGAAAATTCAATAAAGCGGCTTGTGCGCTCTTCAAGCTGGGCGAAATAGTTTTCTTGAAAATTCTTGAGCCATTTGGGCACTTTCTTGGCGTATGTTATAAGCTTTGCATAATGCGGAATGCAAAGCCCGTCGCTTTTGACGAAAAATTCCGGCAGCGGAATGTCTTCGTTGTTTGCGGCGGTTTCAGTTTCAGCTTTTTTGTTGTCTTCAGCTTCTGCAATAAAAGTCAAGAATTCTTTTTCAATGCGCGCTTGCTCGGCACAGGCCGGGCAAATTTCCTTGCGCTTGCGGATTTTTTTCTTCTTAAAGTCTGCAAGATAATCTTGAAGCGTGTCTCTACCAAGAATTGCAACCGCGAGGCCGTCTCTGTAAGAGAGCAGGGCTTCTGCGTGGCGGTTGCAGAAACCGCCGGCCGCCCTGTACTGCGCCCTGAAGGTTCTGTCTGAAATATGCTCAAAGAGCATTCCGTCTATGTAGCGGTCTATGCGCTCGTTGATAATCGTGCAAAGCGGGCAGCCGGGCTTTTCACATGCCTTTTGAAGCGCAAAAAAATTAACGTGCTTGTCTACCATAAAAACTATTATAGCGCAGAACCATTATTTACGGCAATGACATAACAGGTTTGTCATTGATCGGGCGTGACCCGACAATCTTGATTTTTTTAATCATTCAGCTATAATAGTAAGCGAAAGCTAACTTTTAGCTCTAAATGCTTTTCTGGATAAAAACCAGAAGGAGAAAAAAATATGATAAAGAATTTTAACAAAGTTGCAAGCGGCATATTCCTTGTTGTATCAGCAATTGCCATTGTAACAGTAATTTCCTGCTCAAAAAAATCAGCAGGTCAGACATTTACCGGAACAGGCGACGGCCGCAACGGTAAAATCGAAGTTTCAGCAACAATAAATAATGGAAAGATTGTTGACGCAAAAGTTGTTTCGCATTCAGAAACACCAGGAATTTCTGACCCGGCAATCAGCGGTGTTATTGAACAGGCAAAGAAAAACGGCAGCGCAGAAAATCTCGATACAATATCAGGTGCAACAATCACTTCAAAAGGCATCATTCAGGCTCTTCAGGCAGCAGTCGCCGCTTCTAAAGGCGAATCAGTAAGTGCTGCAAAATACACAGACACTGAATGTGACATCGTAATCGTTGGTGCAGGTGGCGCTGGCATGGTTGCCGGTATTGAAGCTGCCAACAAGGGTGCAAAAGTTATCATCCTTGAGAAAATGGGCGTAGCCGGCGGAAACACAATTTCTTCAACCGGCGGCCTTAACGCTTCTTACACAAAAGAACAGGAAAAGCTTGGAATCAAAGACAGCAAAGATGTTTTCTTCAACGATACAATGAAAGGCGGAAAAAACATCAACGATCCTGAACTTGTACGCACAATGGTTGAAAATTCTGCTGACATTGTAGAATGGCTTCAGAGCGACATTGTTGGTGCAGACCTTAGCGATGTCGGCCTTTTCGGCGGCGCTACAAACAAGCGTATTCACCGCCCGCAGGGTGGCGGCGCAATCGGCGCTCATCTTGTTCCGCTTCTTGAAGCAGCCTGCAAAAAGCAGGGCGCAGAAATCCGTCTTAACAACAAAGTTACAGATGTAATCGAAGAAAACGGCAAGGCGGCCGGTGTAAAAGTAAGCACAGAAGGCGGCGATTACACAATCAAAGCTAAGGCTGTTATTATTGCAACTGGCGGTTTTGGTGCTAATTCAGAAATGGTTGTTAAATATCAGCCAGGCCTTGTAGGTTTCGGAACAACAAACCATAAGGGCGCAACTGGCGATGCATTCGCTTGGATTGAAAAATTTAACGGCGATTTGTTCCAGATGGAACAGATTCAGACACACCCGACTGTAGTGCCTAACAACGGAACAATGATTACAGAAGCTGTACGCGGAAATGGTGCAATTCTTGTAAACCGCGAAGGCAAACGCTTCGGCAACGAAATGGCAACACGCGACGTAATGTCTGCCGCTGTTCTTAAACAGACTGGCAAAACAGCTTATCTTTTGTTCGATCAGGGTGTGCGCGATTCTCTTAAAGCAATCAACGGCTACGTTAAGAATGGTCTTACAACAGAAGCCCCGACACTTGCAGAACTTGCTGAAAAATTGAACATTCCTGCTGATGCTCTTGAAGCTACAATCGAACAGTACAACGGCTACGTAAAAGCTGGCAAAGACCCGGATTTTGACCGCAATCCGAACAGCTTTACACGTTCTTATAAGAACGCTGACGGCAAACAGATTGATGAAGACTGCCAGATTGTAAAAGGTCCGTTCTATGCAATCGAAATTGCTCCAGCTATCCACCACACTATGGGCGGTATCAAAATCAATACAAAAGCTGAAGTTCAGACAAAAGACGGAAAATCAGTTCCTGGCCTTTATGCTGCCGGAGAAGTTACAGGTGGTGTTCACGGTGCTAACCGCTTAGGCGGCAACGCTGTAGCTGATATCTGTATCTTCGGCAAGATTGCAGCTGATTCAGCATTAGCTTATATCGGAAAGTAAACTGTATTTATTCTCATAGCAATAAAAAAGGCTGTCCGAAAATGGACAGCCTTTTTTGTACTTGTGGATTGTCTGGAACGCACTCCTGCACAGTCTTTCAAGTTTATGCTAAGCGAAAACTTACAGTGGTTTGCCGATTGGACTGTTTCTGTCGAATCAGCCCAATCGCAAACTCATTAGTGAGAATATGTCTTGCTGTCAGAAAGGGCAGTTGATGAAGCCTTTTCTTCGTTGTAAGCATTCTTGTAAACCGAATACTCTACAATGTAAGAACCCGGAACATACTGACCTGCTGTACCTGATTTGTTGTGAGACAAATCGTTCCAACAGTATGTACCTACATATTGGGCACAATATTCTGTGCTGCTGTTGTTAGGCTCTGCACCACCACCAGTACCAATTCCGTTAGTTCTAAAGTCCGTCGGATTGTTCCATGATGTATACATTCCGTTGTATCTTCCACTGCCGCTATCCGCATACTTGCGTGTAGTGTAGAATTGCTGTCCCGCTTCTGGTCCACAAGCCCAATACCATGCTGCTCTAAGACTGCTTGAATCTGAATTGCCAGAACCATCTGACCTAGAGCTTGCAAAACTCCATGTTGAAGCATCATAGTTGCCGGACTTATTTATACCGCGTGTAGCACCAATCCAGCCGGTTGCGTTTGCAGGTGAAACACCTTTGTTCTTGTAAACGCGGTCATAGATGAACTTGTTCTCAACGTCACTTGTAATGGTCATAAGATAACCATGAAGACCGTTGAATTTATTGCTATCTGCTTTTGCGGCATTATATGCAGAATCCCAGCTCTTGTCGTTGCTAGGGAAGTTTACAATCTTGTAGAAGCTTCCATTAAAGTAGGTAACATCTGCTGCGGTAATTTCGCTGAAAGGCACAGTCTGCAAGTTAACGTTTACAGTAACGTTAGTTCCATGGAAGACTATTTCTGCAAGGTATGCATCTGCTGCTGTTGAAGAAATTGTACCGGCAGAAGATTTGAACTGAATATACTTGTACTTTTCAGTTGTACTAAGAGTTTCACCTTTTCCTGCATCCTTATAAGTTACAGAACCGTCAGCTGAATATGGAATTGCCATATCAAATTGAGCACCAGTCAATGTTTGTGAAGGAACTGTAAAGTAACCGCCCTCAACAAATACGCTGAAATATGTTCCGCCCTGCAAAATGTGATTTTCACCAAGAGTGAATGTATCTCCACTTTGCCATATTGCTACTGCAGGAAGACTTACAGAACCAATTACAACGATATATTTATCGTTTTTACCGACATTGAGACTGCCTTGGTTTGTGTTGCTGTTCAAAAGCTTGAATTTACCTGCATCGGCATTACTGCTTGAAGTTGCTTCTGCAACGTGAGTTCCGTTTTGTGTAGCGCCTGCTGCTATAAGGGTAACTGCTTCAGCACTTGCAGAACTGATGCTGTCATTTATAGTGACACAAGGACTTGTAAATGAATTCAGCCAGATTCCGCTGTCGGATTTATTACCTACAGTAGGGCTGCCGGAAACAATTATTTCTGCATTTGGCTTGATACTGTCAGCTCTTCTAAAACCAACTACGTCGTTAGAAACACTTCCACCTTTAAGTTCGATTCTTACGTTTACAGGAATGTTGTTTCCGCCGCCGTTGTATCCGTAAATAGCAGAAAGATTGCCACCTGTCATTGTGACTCTGCCGTTGTCAACAATAATATCAGATGCGTTTACATTGCCGTCTTTACCCAAAAAGAGTGTGTA